>CAKPPA010000200.1 GCA_934177025.1 uncultured Clostridia bacterium | reverse complement strand
GTGGTACGACGCTTCCAACATCGACGACGAGATGATCGCCATGCTGGTTTACGACTAATCAAATCCTTCAATTTGATCAGCGACCCCTTTTCGCCGTGCCGCCTTTGGGCGGCACGGCATTTATGCTGCCAGCGAGCGAAACGTTTCACTTTTCCAAACCGAATCAGTGGTTAAGCGGCGTCAGCACGCCGGATGCTTCTCTCGGACGGGACGGCGACTTTTACTTCAACACGAACAAAAAAGTAATTTACAAAAAAGTAAATTCCGAATGGGCCGTTGTTATGGAATTCGTCAACGAGCAAAAACACACCGTCGTGTTTGAAGCGGAAGGGGCAACGTTGGCAAAAAACAACGTGGTAGTAGGCGATACGGTAGCCTTCGAGGTTACGCACGGCTGCTACATGACCGAGCATATTCCGATTCCTCGCAAAAACGAAGATGCCGACAAATTCAAATTTATCGGATGGTATCGAAAAAAACAAACCGAAATCAGTGAGGGCGAGGAGTACACGCTTGCAAGGTTTACCGACCTTACTACGGTGTGCGAGGATCTTACGCTGTATGCATGGTGGGAAAGAACCGCTTAACGTCAAACTTTTGTAGTTTGTGTTACCATTCAAAATGATTAAGTAAAAAAATTTAAAATGTTTAAGTAAAAAAAAGGTTATCCGTCGTTTTTCAGGGATAACCTTTTTTTTGATTCCGAAATATGTTGCAAAGTCGTAGTGCATGGTAGCAGTTGTTCTGCCGGTACGGCAATGTGCCTGTTGAACGGAAATTACTTTTTGCCGCGTAAAACAGTGCGCTAATTTTTTCGGTCGAGGTCGTTCTCCTCGTAAATGTTGTACATCACGTTTGGGTTACATTGTTTTACGGCGTTGTAAAACTCGTCGTAACATTTCGGTGCGATGTTAATGTTTACAATTTGATTTTCCTGTTCCGGCACGGCAAAGGAGATAAACAGTTTGTTTTCCGGTTGCATCAAAATCACGTCCGTAACGTTTTCCGCAACGACGCGATGTCGAAATCCGTCAAAAAACAGGATTTTAATGCCAATTTGCGTTTTGCCGTTTTTTGAGGTAAAAACGTAGGATGTAAACAAAAAACCTATTAGCAGGCCGATAAAGAGTAAGGAAAACACTCCTTGCAAAATCAGGTAAAGTTTCATCCCGACGACAAGGTCCTCCCACACGGAAAGTCGGACGCAGGAATATACGAACACGGCGCTCCAAAACAGAATACCGCAAAAGATTGCAATTTTTAGCCAAGTCGGAAATTGATATCGAAATTTTAGTTTTTTCATACTTCCTCCGAGGTTTAGCATAACATAAATCGAAAAAATTAGCAATAGCGTTTGCCACGCCTTTGAAGCAATGGTATAATAATTCCAAGCAAAGAGGAGTTATGGCGAATTTTACATTTAAAAATATTACGATTGCGGATCAGGAAAAATTTGAGCAAATTTTAAAGCACAACGATTTGTACCGCAATCTTCCGGATAGTGAATTGACG
>CAKPPA010000199.1 GCA_934177025.1 uncultured Clostridia bacterium | reverse complement strand
AACGGCCACAGTGCCGAGGAAAACCACGTATCCAAAACGTCCTCCTCCTGACGCAACCGTTCCCCACCGCATTTCGGGCATTTGGTTGGCGTTTCCTCCGAGCAGATTTGTTCGCCGCAATCCGGACAGTCGTAAACAGGGATGCGATGCCCCCACCATAACTGACGCGAAATGCACCAATCCCGAATGTTTTCCATCCAATTGAAGTAAATTTTTTCAAACCGCTTCGGTATGAATTTTAAATCGCCGTTTTTTACAACTTCCAACGCAGGACGTGCAAGTTCCTCCATGCGCACGTACCATTGCTTCGTTACCATAGGTTCGATGACGGTATGGCAACGGTAACATTCGCCGACGTTGTGCGTGTAATCCTCGATTTTGACGAGTTGCCCGCGTTCCTTCATGGCTTCGACGAGTTTTTGACGGGCTTCGTAGCGATCCATTCCGGCAAATTCGCCGCCGTTTTCGTTTAACTTGCCCTTTTCGTCCATAATGTTTATGCACGGCAGTTGATGCCTTAAACCGACTTCAAAGTCGTTCGGATCGTGCGCCGGCGTGATTTTTACTACGCCCGTGCCGAAATCCTTTTCCACGTACTCATCCGCAACAATCGGAATTTCGCGGTTGACAAACGGCACGACAACCGTTTTGCCGATAAGGTTGCGATAGCGTTCGTCCTCAGGGTTGACGGCAACTGCCGTGTCTCCGAGCATGGTTTCGGGACGCGTCGTGGCAAACGTTACGCTGTAACTTTTGTCCGGTGCGTCGTAGCGAAAATACCACAAGTGCGACGCCTTTTCGACATACTCCACTTCCGCATCGCTTAATGCCGTTTTACATTCCGGACACCAATTGGTGATGCGGTTGCCTTGATAAATTAATCCTTTTTCGTACAAATTGCAGAACACGCGGCGCACGGCTTTGGAACGCTGCTCGTCCAGCGTAAACGCCAAACGGCTCCAATCGCAGGAAGCACCCAAGCGTTTTAACTGCTCCACAATCCTACCGCCGTACTTTTCCTTCCACTCCCAGCAGTATTTTAAAAATTCGTCCCTGCCGATTTCCGCTTTTTCGATTCCTTGTTTTTTGAGTTCCTCCGTCACTTTGACTTCCGTAGCGATAGAGGCGTGATCCGTCCCCGGCAGCCACAGTGCGGAATAGCCCTGCATCCTTTTCCAACGAATTAAACAGTCCTGAATGGAGTTGTCCAACGCATGCCCCATGTGCAATTGCCCCGTGATGTTCGGTGGCGGCATGAGGATGGTAAACGGCTTTTTGTTCGGATCCGCCTCCGCACGGAAAAACCCTTCCTTTTCCCACCAATGATACAAGTCCGATTCAAAAGATTTCGGTTCGTAAACTTTCGACATTTCCATAATTAACACTCCCGTAAAAAAACCGCGCTCGTTCCATAGGACGAAAGCGCGGCTTACGTGGTACCACCTAATTTCGGGGAAATTCCCCCTCGACGGAATTAACGCTTCCACACGGGAAAAGTTACTGACTTCGCTCTTCC
>CAKPPA010000198.1 GCA_934177025.1 uncultured Clostridia bacterium | reverse complement strand
GTGTTGTATTGCTTTCGAAGCGGGCATCAGGTGTTTTTCCCTCCGTTTGTAAAAAGGAAGGAGGATTTTTTGCCGGCGGTGGAAAAAATCCGCGAGTACTGCCGTCAAATTGGCGACAAAATCGATATTGAAAGGATTCCGGAACCGATGTACGAAATTTTGAAGGAACATCAAAACGACGGTTTTCTGATTGAGGAGGATCGCAACGATTTCGAATATCTGTACGACCCGAAAGATCTCATCGAATTGAAAGGGAAAAAATTCAATTCCAAACGGAATTTTTTGCACGGATTTCAATCGAGTTACAACTACCGCTTTGTTGCTTACGACGATTCCAAAAAGCAGGAAATTTTAAGTTTTGTGGATTTTTGGGCACAGGAAAGCAACAAAACCGATTACGAGGAGGAATACGCCGCAATCGAAACGGCGTTGACGTATTGGAAGGAACTGAATTTGTATTGCGATTGCTTGTACGTGGACGAAAAACTAGCAGGGTTTTCCATCGGGTTTATCAACGATTTTAACACCGGCATCGTTATGTTCGAAAAAGCCGACACTTCCTATCGCGGCTGTTATGCGGCACTCAACCAACATATGGCGGAAGCGCATTTTTCCGGTTGCACGCTCATCAATCGGCAGGAGGATATGGGCATCGAGGGACTACGGAAAGCAAAACTGTCCTATCATCCCGTGCGGCTGGCAAAAAAATACAACTTAAAGTAAAATGAACGAAGCAGATATTTTACAACTAAAAAAATTGTACGAATTGTCCTTTGACGACAGTCCGGAGTATGTTGATTATTTTTTCAACTGCAAAACTGATCCTGACCGCGTCGTTTTCCGCAAATGGAACGGCAAAATCGTGTCGGCGTTGCACCTCATTGAAAAACCGTTTTCGTTACGAGGGGCGGAGTTTCGCTGTCCTTTTATCGTAGCGGCGGCAACCTTGCCGGAATTGCGCGGCAAAAGGCTGCTCGAAGGGGTGATGGCGGATGCGTTTCGGCGCATTGATCGCGACGGGGGCAGTTTTACGGTGCTCTATCCGTTTTCGCACACCTATTATTTAAAATACGGGTTTGCAACGTACACCGGCCGTGCGGAAAAAGTTTTGGACGGAACGGGAACGCGGCAGGTAAAGGCCGTTCCCTGTGGAAAGGAACGTGTGGAAACGTTTGCGGAAATTTATCGAAAATTCAGTGACGGTAAAACGGGTTTTGTCCTTCGGGATGCCAAATGGTTTGAAAAACAGTGGGAGGAATGGAACGCCGACGGCAACAAAACGTATTTGCTTTACACCGATCGTCCCGTGGCATATTTGGCAATCGGGGAAGGCGGCGTAGCGGAGTACTGCGGCGATTTTGAGGACTTAAACAGTTTGCCGCTAAAAGGGCTGAAAGTCGAACTTCCTTACGGCACTTTGGAAGGGGATCAAGTGCGCATCGTCAATCCGCAACGATTAATGGAAAAAATTACTTACGACGGCGACGGTATCGTGGAGTTTTTTTTGAAGGATGAGTTTTATCCGGAAAATACGGGCGGTTACCGATTGACGGTTACAAAC
>CAKPPA010000197.1 GCA_934177025.1 uncultured Clostridia bacterium | reverse complement strand
ATCCGCAAGTGTTTACTCCAAACAATCCGCATATGTCGACTACAATTACTTCCATGGGTTGGCTTGCCGCGCTTGCACCTATGGCGTTCAGCTATGACGGCTGGGTAATTACAACTTCGATTTCCCATGAAGTAAAGGACGCAAAAAAGAACACCGCAAAAGCGTTGATCATTGCTCCGATCATCATTTTAACCGTTTACTTGTTGTACTTTTTGGGCATTACCAACATGCTCGGTGTCGAAAACATTTTGGGCATGAAGGATATCGATGCGGTAATGCTTGCGGCACAAAACATTTTCGGTGCGGTCGGCGCGAAAATTATTGTCGTGTTCGTAATCGTGGCAGTGTTGGGTACGGTCAACGGACTCGTCCTCGGAATCACGCGTATGCCGTATTTGTTGGCAACGAAAAAAATGATTTTCCGTTCGGACGTTTTTGTAAAGGAAAACGCAAAACTCAAAATGCCGATTAACAGCGGATTGTGCTCTATTGCACTGTGCTTAATTTGGTACGTGGTCCATTATCTGTTCCTCAAATTCAACCTCGTTCCGGGTTCGGATATTTCGGAAATCGCTATCATCACCAGCTACATTATGTACACGATTTTGTACGTAAAAGTAATTATGATGAAAAAACAAGGCGAAATTCAATCGGTGTGGAAAGGCTACGTCATTCCGTCCCTCGGAATTTTGGGATCCACCATTATTTTGGTCGGCGGACTGTATATGAACTTTGTTGTTTATGCGTTGTACATTCTTGCATGTTGCGGAATCGTGCTGGCAGGTGTACTGTACGAAAAATATCGTAAAAAACCGGTTGCTTCGGAACCGCAGGAAGTTGCGGCAGAGGAAACTACCGAAAAGTAATTTTTTAGTAGGTTAGCGTTTCAATTCGTAATGAAACACACGCCCCGAAAGGAGGACAAAAGCGTCTCTTTTCGGGGCGTTTTTTTGTTGCCCTTCAGGCAGAAATAGGCGAAGTACTAATGGGAATGTAAAATGAGCCTCTCGATTTTAGGCAGTTAAAATGCGTGACGGACAAAGGTTTTAAATTCGCTTCGGTAAACTAATTTGCAAAAGAGCGAAAAAGAGCGACCGCATGATGCGGTCGCTCCGAAAAACGTTTTTACTTCAACGGTAAATTCAAAATGTTAATTGTGTTAAAAGGAAATTTTTTCCTCAATGTACGCGGCTACTTCCGAAATCGGCAACCGAATTTGTTGCATCGTGTCGCGATCGCGAATCGTCACGGTTTCATTTTCCAGCGTGTCGAAATCAACCGTCACGCAGTACGGGGTTCCGATTTCATCCTGTCGGCGGTAACGCTTTCCGATGCTTCCCGTTTCGTCGTACTCCACAGGGAAATGCGCCGCAAGGAGGTTCCGAATTTCCTGTGCTTTGTCGCCGAGCTTCTTTTGAATCGGCAACACGGCTACTTTGACAGGCGCAAGTGCAGGGTGGAAATGCATCACGGTGCGGGTTTCGCCGTTTTCCAAAGTTTCCTCGTCGTAAGCGTTAACCAAAAACGCAAGGACGACGCGATCCGCGCCGAGGGACGGCTCAATGC
>CAKPPA010000196.1 GCA_934177025.1 uncultured Clostridia bacterium | reverse complement strand
ATCCTGCGTATCCGCCAACGTCACGGAGAACAAATCCACGTCGTTTTTTGCAAGCGTTTCCGTCAGATTGTGCAACCGGCCGATCCTGTTTTCCAAAAACACCGAAATTTGTTTTACAAACATAATGCCCTCCTTAAATGACGCGCTTATCCACAACGCGTTTTGCTTTTCCTTCCGTGCGCGGCAACGTGTAAGGCTCCACAATTTTGACTTTTGCGGAAATGCCGAGCATGCTTAACAGGTCCTTTTCCAACCGATTTTTTAACAACTCGATTTGTTTGATTTCGTCCGAGAATAAATGTTCGCTCATTTCGACCTGTACTTCCAGCGTATCCTGATCGCGCACGCGATCCACCACAATTTGATAATACGGCAAAATTTGATCGGTGAGTTTTAACAACACCGTTTCGATTTGCGACGGGAACACATTGACGCCGCGGACAATCAGCATATCGTCGCTGCGCCCCACGATGCGACCGATGCGCACGTGCGTTCTGCCGCAAGCACACGGCTCGTTGTACAGCGTGCAAAGGTCCTTTGTGCGGTAGCGTAAAATCGGCAAACCTTCCTTTGTGATTGTGGAAATGACGAGTTCCCCCTGACTGCCGTACAGAAGCGGTTCCAACGTGACAGGGTCGATAACTTCCGCAATGAAATGATCCTCCCAAATGTGTTTGCCGTTATGCGCTTTGCAGTCCATTGCAACACCCGGCCCCATAATTTCGCTTAAGCCGTAAATGTCAAACGCTTCCAAACCGAGGGCATCCTCAATGCGTTTGCGGATTTCGTCGCTCCAAGGCTCGGCACCGAAACAACCGAATTTTAAATTTAAATCCTTAGCAGAGTAGCCTTCCTTTTTTAATTCCTCGCCGATATACAGCGCATAGGACGGAGTGCAGCACAAGCCCGTCGATTGAAAATCCTTTAACAGCATGACCTGTCGTGCCGTGTTGCCTGTGGACATCGGTACAACCGTGGCACCGAGTTTTTGTGCCCCGCCGTGCACGCCGAGTCCGCCCGTAAACAAGCCGTAACCATAGCAAACGTTGATGATATCCTCCTCCGTACCGCCTGCCATTGCCAAACAACGTGCAACGATTTCCTCCCACACTACCAAATCGTGTTTGGTGTAACCGACAACCGTACGGTTACCCGTCGTTCCGCTGGATGCATGTACCCGTGCGATATCCTTCATCGGCACCGCCAAAAGTCCAAACGGATAGTTGTCCCTTAAGTCCTGTTTTACGGTAAACGGAAGTTTTTTTAAGTCCTCCCGACCGCGGATGTCCTCCGGCGTGATGCCGGCTTCGTCCATTTTTTTTCGATAGGAAGGCACGGATGCATACACCCTTTTTACCGTTTCCACCAAGCGCGCGCCCTGCAGTTTTTCCAGTTCCTCGCGCGGCATACATTCCGCTTTTTCGTTGAAATAACGCATATCCACCTAAACTCTGCTCCTTAAAATTTATCAAAACAAAACGTTTCTTTTTTTCTTAAGACCGGCAAAAACGCTTCATGCTCCCGATAACCGAACACAATTTGTGCAAAGGTTGCAACGTCGATTACCATTTTTTCGCTCGTTTCCGTGCGAATCAATTTCCCTTGCCTGTTTGTAAC
>CAKPPA010000195.1 GCA_934177025.1 uncultured Clostridia bacterium | reverse complement strand
AGGTCGAACAGGGCGAAATTTTACGTATCGGTAAACGGGATTGTTGACAGTTTCAGGCGCATTTGTTAAAATTCACGTTAGCGGAGCGAATATGAAAAAGAAGTTACAAACGAAAAACAATCATCTCTATTTCGGCAATTTCGACACGGTGGAACTTGCACAAAAATACGGAACGCCGCTTTACGTCATGGACGAACAGCGCATTCGGGAAATGTGTCGGGTGTATCGCGATGCGTTTCAAGCATACGGCGACAGTTGCATCCTTTATGCATCCAAAGCATTTTCGACGAAAGCCGTTTATCGCATTGCTGCGGACGAAGGGCTGGGTGCGGACGTCGTATCCGGCGGTGAATTGTTTACGGCATTGCAAGCGGGATTCCCCGCCGAAAAAATCTATTTTCACGGGAACAACAAAACCCCGCAGGAATTGGAGTACGCCTTAAGTAGCGGTGTCGGCGTGATTGTGGCGGATAGTTTCGACGAAATTTTGCTACTGAACGCAATTGCTCACGAAAAAGGGCTTCGGCAAAAAGTTATGCTTCGTGTCAACACCGGCGTGGAAGCGCATACGCATCGTTTTATTCAAACGTCCAAGGTCGACAGCAAGTTCGGCTTCGGCGCAAAGGACGGCGAGGCACTGAAAGCGGCGGCGTTGGTAAAACAACAGTCGAATTTGAAATTTGTGGGGTTGCATTCGCACATCGGCTCGCAAATTTTTGAGGAGGAGCCTTTTGCTTTGGCGGTGGACGTACTGTTTGCGTTGGCATGCCAAATCAAGGAAACTTGCGGCTTCACAATGGAACAACTGAATCTCGGCGGCGGTTTCGGCATATGGTATTCCGATCAGGATGCGTTGCGGCAGCCGGCGGAGTATCAAAAATTTGCGGAAGTGCTCATACGCGCCGTGCAACGCAACGTAGCGCAAACGGGGCTAAAAAAGCCGAAATTACTGTTGGAGCCGGGTCGGTCGTTGGTCGGGGAAGCGGGCATCACGCTTTACACGGCAGGCAACGTAAAGGAAATCCCCGGCATAAAAAAATACGTTTCGGTGGACGGGGGTATGTTTGAAAATCCTCGTTACGCGCTGTATCAGGCGGCTTACACGGCGGTGGTTGCGAACAAGGCGGAGGAGGCTCCGTCGGAAAAAGTAACGATTGCCGGCAAGTGTTGCGAAAGCGGCGATATGTTGATTTTGGATGCAAACCTACCGCATATCGAGCGGGGGGACGTCCTTGCCGTACTTTCGACGGGTGCCTACAACTATTCCATGGCATCGCATTACAATCGAAACCCGATTCCGGGGGTGTTGCTCCTCAACGGCGACCGTTGCGATTGGATTGTTCGTCCCGAAACGTACGAGGATTTAACTTCGCACGACACACTTCCGGAATGGCTGAAAAAGTAGCGACGGCTTTGTTGCGGCAAACGAATTTTTAGGAGTTAGGAATGATATTTGAGTATTTCATCAATCCGATTCAAATTTATAACGACATTGTCCCGGGGATCGGGGAAGGATTGCTTTGTTTTTGCGGATTTTTGGCTGCCGTACTCATGGCGATTTCCGTACACGAAGCGGCACACGCTTATGCGGCATACAAAAACGGGGACGACACGGCGAAAGCCTACGGG
>CAKPPA010000194.1 GCA_934177025.1 uncultured Clostridia bacterium | reverse complement strand
TTTTTTTAATTTTGATTCCAGCGTGGCGACGTAATCCGCAAACGTACCCTCCGTTGCTTTCGGCTCCGTTACGCTTCCGCCGAAATTTGACAAAAAAATCAACACCACAATCGCCGCAAGAATGATTGCCACCGCTACTTCGACGTTTTTGTTCCCTTTCCATTTTTGTAGCCATTTTTTCCACTGCATTACGACTCCTCCGCCTGAATTTTTGCTTCCTCCACGCCGCACCAGCGTGCCAAAAGCGGTTTGATGTTTGATATTTGCGCCGTGTCCTGCCCCGATACGAAAATTTCGACGGGGACGGGCGTTTGATTACGATTTTCACACTGCAAGCGTAGCGTTACGTCGTAACCCTCCTGCAGCAACCGTTTTTCCAAATCCTTGGTTAATGTTTTTACTTTTACGTCGTACAAATACTCCAAAAAATCCGCATCTGTTTCGATTTGCGTTTCCGGCGGCGGCAAAAAAGTGACGTCGCCGTGTAAAATTTTAGGGAACGGACTGACGATGAGTAGCACCGTGACCACGGAAAAAATGCTTTTGACGTATTTGTTGGTTTCGCCTTCGGGAAGAAGGACGTCCACAAGAAGAGTGATTAGGACTACCCCCACAATGGAAAGCACCCAGTCGGAAAAATTCATACGCACTCCTAGTAAAACGCATTGGAAGTAAAAATCATGAGCATTACCGTTAAAAAAAACATAAAAGCCACCGCAACAAGGCACGCCGTTAAAACGTTTAAATTTTTTGACGTCGCATTGAGAAATTTCGTGATGCGGCTATCCGTAATCGGTTCGACCAACGCCGCAACGAATTTTAGCCCGAACGAAAACACCAAAATTCGCAGGACGGGCATCGCAACCGCAAGGAGCAACAACACCAGCCCCGCCACACCGAACGCATTTTTGATTAAAACGCTACTTGCCAAAATTAAATCGAAGCCGTCCGCCAGATAGCCGCCCAAAATCGGAACGTAGTTTTTTGTCGCAAATTTTGCGGCACGCACGGAAACGCCGTCGTACGTGGCGGCGGTTAAACCTTGCACGGTTAAAAAAGCCGTGAACACCGTGAACGTAATGCCGAGAATGACGTTTGACGAACTTTTGCAAAAATCGTTTAGTTTTTCCAGTCTTACGTTTTTGGAAAGGTTGGACACAACCGTAAACACAACGGTACCCAAAAAGAGCGGCAACACGAGGTTTACCACGATTTGCACGACACTGCCGGACAAAAAGGCAAGGACGGGCTGGTACACTTTGACGCTAACGGTGCCGCCCAACGCCGCCATGAGCGTTAAAAGGACGGGCAACGACAAGTTCATGATTTTTTGCATGACGGCGATTGTGCTTTTTGCGCTTTCCGTCAACGACATTACGCCTGCAAGCACCGACACAATGACGACGCCGTAGCAAACAAAGGAAACAATTTCGCTCGTGGAGTTTTGAAACGCAGGGCTTTTTAGCTGCGCAACGACGCCGCACAAAATGCACACCACCGCTACCGTGGAAAGCAAGGGGAAAATGGAAGTAAATTCCTGCGTGCAAAGGCGAAACACCGCATCCAAAAAACTGTTGCAATTGACGGCGAATTCCCCCGAAAGGATGCTTTTTACCCGATCGGTAAAATTTCCG
>CAKPPA010000193.1 GCA_934177025.1 uncultured Clostridia bacterium | reverse complement strand
GCATATCCGTCAGGAGCGTTGCAAAGCACAAAATCAAAAATAGTAGCAACGAATTTCCCAAATATTTTTTGAAATCGAATCCGACAGAGGTCCTCTTTGTCGGATTCAACATAAATTGCACCGTCGCAACCACAGGGAAAATGAATCCGATTCCGATAAAAATCAAATATGGTGCTACGGAACCTCTTGCAATGGCATATAAAATGCACATTTCCGCAAACAGAATTGCGGCGGTAATCCACGAGGAAAACATGCGCAAACGATTGACGTAAAGCATCGGTTTCGGGACGTAGCGCGACATCGTACGATTGTACATCCGCATCCGATACCCGTCCTTTGCGAGTTTATCCGCAATATCGCTTAAACCGTTGGAAAGTGTTTCCTGCCGCACTTCCTGCAATTTTTCGTTGTCGTCGTCCGGAGCTTTTTGTATTTGCGAACCGACTTATCCTTGCAAAATTTGATTATATTTTCCGCTGGTTTCATCCGCTTCGGCAGAATGACTGCGTGTCTGTGTGGAATTTGCCGCTTTCGGCTCGGGGTCGGTAATAAACACCGTGTTACCTTCCTCCACGCTGGACTTTTCGTTTAAAACTGTTTGCTCCGATGTTTGATACGGGTTTTCGCCCGTAATAAAAATCGTGTTTTCGTCCTTATTTTTATCGTATGCGATAGGGGAATCCTTAGGCGATGCCGTAATATCCGCAACTACGGATTCCGTCGCTGTTTCAAATTCCTTTGTTTCGACTTCTTTTATGTTTTCAATGGTGGTTTTTTCCGCATAGCGCTCCGTATCCGTTAAAAATACGGTGTTGCCTTCGGTACTTTCCTTACGTTCTTCCACAAGTTCTGGTTCGGTTTTTAAAGAATTTTCCAATTCCAAAATTTTCCGATTCAATTCATCTTGTTCTTCCGTCGAAGCGATCGTTAGGCGCTTTTTTGCTTTTTTTGTACCCAAAAATAAATTTTCGTCCGAAGGATTTTCAACTTCGTCCAACTCGATTTTTTTGTCGGATACCAACGAATCCAAAACCGTCCGATGAAATTCCCATTCGTTGGTAAATTCTTCGCAAAGTTTACGGCCTTCCTCCGTTAATTTGTAGTACCTTCTGCGGCCGCCTTTCGATTCCTGCCCCCAGTACGACAAAATCAACCCATCGGTTTCCAAGCGTTTTAAATACGCATAAAGGGTAGGTTGCTTTACCTCGTATTTATTGTCCGTTTTTTCCTTGATTTCTTTTACGATTTCATAACCGTATTTATCGCTGGAATATAATGCGTTCAAAATAATCGTGTCAATGTTTCCTTTCAGAAATTTAAAATCCGCCATATTCCCTCCGTTTTTTATAAATCATAACCGAAATGTCGATTTTTGTCAATATCTAAAATACTATGTTTAACATAATCTTAAAATTTTTTAAAAAGTTACTGTAATCGACAAAAATTGACTTAACAAAACAAAAAGAAAAATGATATGATAGAAAAAACGGAAGAAAAACGAGATTATGAAAACATTTGAACAAGAATTTGTTATTACTACAAATGATGCGACGTATTGCAACAAAATTAAACCGATTGCGATTTTTAATTATTTCCAATTTGCAGCAGGGTTACATGCAAAAATCCTTGGTGTCGGGGAAGAACGTTTACGCGAGGAAAATGC
>CAKPPA010000192.1 GCA_934177025.1 uncultured Clostridia bacterium | reverse complement strand
CTCCTATTCTTTTAAAAGTGCTACGCAAAAAATCACCGAACAATTTCAGGTTACGTCCTTAAATAGTTTCGGCATTGAGGGTAATTCTCCGATGATTTTGGCATTAGGGGCACTTTTGCAATACTTGCGAGAAACGCAAAAAAGGAATCTTACGCAAATAACGTCGGTTCGATTGATTCACAATTCGGATGGAATGTCGTTGGATTTAAACACCCGCCGAAATTTGGAACTAACGTTTACTGCAAAAGATCGCAAAAAAAGAGGAAGCCTTTTGTGGCTGCTTGATCAAACAAAAACAAGCATGGGAGGGCGCTTACTTAATAATTGGTTGGAACAGCCGTTGCAGGATAAGTCGAAAATCGAAGCAAGGCTGAACGGCGTGGAGGAGCTGGTAGATGATTTTTTGCTGCGCGAATGCTTGACTGACGCTATGCAACGAATTAAGGATATTGAAAGGCTTGCGGCAAAACTTGCATACAAAAGCATTACCCCGCGCGAATGCAATGCGTTGGAAAGTTCGTTGCGGGAATTGCCGACCATAAAACAATTGTTGGAAAACAGTACCGGCGAAATACTTCGCTCGATTTATTGTGATTTAGCGGATTTATCCGTTCCACAAAATTTGTTGCAACGTGCGATTTGCGAAAATGCGCCTCCTATCGAAAGGGACGGAGGTTTTATTCGCAAGGGGTATTGTGCGGAATTGGACGAAATTCGTGATCTTGCGGATAACAGCAAAAAATATCTTGCCGAAATCGAACAGCGCGAAAAAGAGCAAACCGGCATCAAAACTATGAAAATCGGATATAATCGGGTGTTTGGCTATTATTTTGAAGTCAGTAATTCGTTTAAAAAGGACGTACCAATGCGTTTTATCCGTAAGCAAACGTTGACCAATGGGGAACGCTATATCACGGAAGAGTTGAAGCAGTTGGAGGAACAAATTTTAAGTGCCGATGAAAAAGCATTAAAATTGGAGAAAAAATTATACGCCGATTTAAAGGAAAAGCTGTTGACTTATTTGCTTGACTTCCAAAAGGTAGCCAAAGCAATTGCGCAGTTGGACTGCTTGTGTAGTTTTGCCGTTTGCGCTGTAAAATACAATTATGTTAAGCCTAGCATTCAAACAACGGACGAATTGCAAATTAAGGAAGGTAGGCATCCGATTGTAGAGGCGTTTTTAAAGGACGAAAATTTTATCGGTAACGATACGTTTATGGATACCGACGAAAATCGCACTGCGGTAATTACCGGACCGAATATGGCTGGAAAAAGCACTTACATGCGGCAAGTGGCGTTGATTGTGTTTATGGCGCATATCGGAAGTTTTGTGCCGGCGCAAAAAGCAATTGTTCCGATTACGGACAGAATTTTCACGCGCGTGGGGGCAAGCGATGATTTAGCATTCAATCAAAGCACCTTTATGGTGGAAATGTCGGAAGTTGCATATATTTTGAACAATGCAACAAAACGCAGTTTGATTGTGTTGGACGAAGTCGGCAGAGGCACGTCGACGTTCGACGGGTTGAGTATTGCTTGGGCTGTTTTGGAATTTATTACGAAAAAAATCAAAGCGAAAACGCTTTTCGCAACGCATTATCACGAATTGACGGAGTTGGAGGGACAGATTGACGGCGTAAAAAACTACAAAGTAACGGTCAAGGAATTAAAAG
>CAKPPA010000191.1 GCA_934177025.1 uncultured Clostridia bacterium | reverse complement strand
GAGTTGTTCCTCCTGAAACGCCGCCGCGCGCCGCTTGGTTTCCACTTCGTTCATCACGTCGGAGGAGGCCGCAACGCCGAGTTTTTTCGGCAGAAGATAATTGTTTGCATACCCTTCGCTGACGCTGATGACGTCGCCTTTTTTGCCTTGTCCTTTGACGTCCTGCAGCAGGACGATTTTCATATTTTTCATAACAAAACCTCTCTCGGTATCATTAATTTTAGACGATTTTCCTAGGTTTGTCAAATTTTTTCCGTCGGGCGTTATTTTTTGAAAAAAACGGGCAAACTAACGGCAAAGGAGGTGCGTTTATGGCAGAACAAAAAATCAATTGTACGGTTCAGGCATGCGAGCATTTGGATTGCAACGGAAAATGCTGTTCGTTAAACACCATTACCGTGCGCAACGATCGCAGTTGCCCGACGGCACATTATTGCGCGGAGTACAAGGAAAAACATTCGTTGTAATAATTGCTTTCTCCGAAGGCTTTTACTTGACTTTTCAAAGTGAAAAGCGTTACAATAAAAACACTAAGTGAACCTTTCGGAGGAATACATATGTTAAACAAAGCGCACGGAACGATCAAGTTGTTTGCGGGAAACGCTTGTAGGGAGTTGGCAAATGCGATTGCGCAGAGGTTGAATCTGCCTTTAGGTGAAATGGAGGTAGGCCGTTTCAGCGACGGCGAAGTTTCCGTAAACATTATGGAAACCGTGCGTGGTTGCGACGTGTTTTTAATTCAGTCCACTTCCACGCCGGTAAACGAAAATTTGATGGAAATGCTGGTGATTATCGACGCGTTTAAGCGCGCGTCCGCAGGCCGAATCACGGCGGTAATTCCTTACTTCGGGTATGCCCGTCAGGATCGAAAAGCACGTGCGCGTGATCCGATTTCCGCAAAACTCGTGGCGGACTTGCTTTCCACGGCAGGCGTGGATCGGGTTTTGACCATGGATTTACACTCCAGCCAATTACAAGGCTTTTTCGACGTTCCGGTGGACAACCTTTTGGGTCGGCCGGTGCTAACGCGCTACTTCCTGAAATCCGGCATTAAAAAGGAAGATTTGGTCATCGTTTCGCCGGATGTCGGCAGTGTGGCTCGTGCAAGGGCGTTGGCAACGAAATTCAATGCGCCGCTGGCCATTATAGACAAGCGTCGTCCGAAAGCAAACGTGATGGAAGTGATGAACATCATCGGCGATATCGAAGGCAAAACCTGTTTGATGATCGACGACATGATCGACACCGCCGGCACCATTACGCAAGGTGCGGTTGCGCTGAAGGAAAAGGGTGCAAAACGCGTGTTGGCATGCTGCTCGCACGGCGTGTTGAGCGGCCCTGCCATTGAGCGAATCGACAATTCCCCGTTGGAAAAAGTCGTCATTTTGGACACGATTCAACAACCGGAAGGCAAACTGTCGTCGAAGTTCATTCAAGTTACGGTAGCGGATTTGTTTGCGGAGGCAATCGAGCGTATCTACGGCGATCTTCCGGTCAGCAAACTTTACGAAGTTTAATTTTTTACGTTTAACAATTTTAAAAAAGGCAAAACTCCTTGACAATCAAGTCAGGGAGTTTTTTGTTATGAAAAAATGGATTGCCGTCGGATTGCTACTCATCACGGGGCTTTGGCTGCCGAAGCCGTTTTTACACACGGTGCATGGTAGCGGCGTTTACTC
>CAKPPA010000190.1 GCA_934177025.1 uncultured Clostridia bacterium | reverse complement strand
ACACTGAGTGCGTCCGTCGGTTTCATCGACGGCGAAAACACGCCGACTTCCGTTACGTCGAACACTTTCGGCGTGCGGAACATTTTGATGCGACTCCCTGCCGCTACACGGCCGTCGAACACACGCACGAAAATAACCACACCTTTGTAATTGTCGTAATAACAATCGAAAATCAGTGCTTTTAGCGGAGCGTCGGCATCCCCTTGCGGAGCCGGCACGGCGGAAATGATTTTTTGTAAAACCGCATCAATGTTCCTACCTTCCTTGGCAGAAATTTCCGGTGCGTCCGACGCGACCAACCCGATGACTTCCTCGATTTCCTTTTTTACTTCGTCGGGGCGTGCGCTCGGCAAATCGATTTTGTTAATGACAGGAATAATTTCCAAATTATTTTCCAGCGCAAGGTAAACGTTTGCCAACGTTTGCGCTTCGATTCCTTGCGAAGCATCCACAATTAAAATTGCACCTTCGCATGCCGCCAACGAACGTGAAACTTCATAGGAAAAATCCACGTGACCGGGAGTATCGATAAGATTTAGCGTGTATGTTTGCCCGTCAAGCGAATATTTCATATGCACAGGGGTAAGTTTGATGGTTATGCCCCTTTCTCGTTCCAAATCCATCGAATCCAAAAGTTGTTCCTGCATATCCCTTAAAGCGACGGACCCCGTCGCTTCGATTAGTCGATCCGCCAAAGTGCTTTTGCCATGATCGATATGGGCAATGATGCAGAAATTTCTGATAAATTCCGTTTTTTCAGACATAGTTTTCTCCCGAATAACGTCCTTATTATATGGTATAAACGCATTTTTGACAACACTTTGCAAAAATATGTTGTGAGAAAGCCCACTTTGTTTTATAATTGATTTAACATTAAGGCATTGAGGCGAAGTATGAATCTTTACGAAACTTGGCTGGTAAATCAGCCTATCGCACACCGCGGTTTACACGACGAAATTTCACCGGAAAACAGTTTGAGCGCATTTGAAAAAGCCGTTCAACATCATTACGCCATCGAAACGGACGTACACCTTTCCAAGGACGGCGTTATCGTGGTGTTTCATGACGACACGGTTGACCGCATGACGGACGGAACCGGCGTCATCGAAGAAAAAACTTTGGCGGAAATCAAAGCACTGACGTTAAAAAACAGTGCGGAAAAAATCCCTACGTTCGACGAATTCCTTTCGACCGTCGGCGGAAGAACCCCGATTTTAGTCGAAATTAAAAATCACAAAAATATCGGCGTACTGGAAACGCAACTTACGGAAAAGCTGAATGCTTACGGCGGCGATTTCGCCGTGCAGTCCTTTCACCCGTTTATCGTCAAGTGGTTCAAAAAAAATGCTCCGCACTTTTTACGCGGACAACTTTCCACAAATATGCGCGATGAAAAGGACATGCCGGCTTATCAGAAAAAGCTGTTGACACGCTGCTTTTTCAACTTTATGACAAAACCGCATTTTGTTTCCTACGACGTGCGCTATATTCATAACAAGCGCACACTGAAATGGCGCAAAAAAATGCCGGTTTTGATGTGGACAACGCGTAGCGAGGAAGAAATGAAGGCAAACAAAGATTATTTCGACAATATTATTTTTGAACATTTTCTTCCGGACGTAAAAGAATAAACTTTTACTTCTCGTAAAAAACAACTATCGAAAAAAATATCAGTACGGAGGTTTGATATTAAAAG
>CAKPPA010000189.1 GCA_934177025.1 uncultured Clostridia bacterium | reverse complement strand
ACAGATCCGCAACGATGCGTAACTCGGACAAGTCGCAAATGTCCGCAGTAAGGATTTCGGCATAGTTTTGCGCAATGTTTTCGAAAGGGATGTTTCCGCACCGAAACCCATCGGAAATTGACACTTCGGCACGGTTCATGCGCATTTCCAACGTTTTTTCCTTTTCGGCACAAAGTTTTAAACCGAAGGCATCGAACACTTTCAGCCCGTTGTACTCCGGCGGATTGTGCGAGGCGGAAAACATTACGCCGTAATCCGCACCAAAACTACGGGTGTAATAACTGACGGCATTGACCGGCAAAATGCCGAGGTTCAGTACTTGTCCGCCCGCACTCGTTACGCCGTAACAAAAACTGCCCTCCAAACTTTTGCCGCTTGGGCGCGTGTCGCGCCCCGTGACGATGAGCGGCGCGCGGTTCGGCTCCGCTTCCGTTAAGGTGCGCCCCAATAGGTACGCCGTTGCATTGGTCAAGTTTTTTCCGTAAATGCCGCGAATTCCGTCCGTGCCGAATAATTTCCCCATACTGCCCTCAAAAAAAGAAGAACGGTTTTTTCAAAAAACCGTTCTTTCGTACTATGCTTTTTCTCTTTCAAACTATGCGGCGAAAAAAGTTTTTATCCCCGTTCAATCAATTTCCTGCAAATATTTTGCCGCTTCCTCCGCCGCGACGGCTCCGTCCGCACAGGCGGTTACCACCTGCCGCAACGGTGTGACGCGCACGTCCCCCGCAACGAAAATGCCCTGCCGTGCCGTGCGCATGCAGTAGACCCTGCACGCATTCGGAAAGCGGTGCCTGCCCGACCGCCACGAACAACCCGTTGATTTGAAGTTCCTCCGTTTTGGCGGTGTCGTAGTGGCGAACGGTGATGCTTTCGAGATTGTTTGCGCCCGAAAGTTTTTCTACACCGGCTTGGAGCAGCAAGGAAATGCGCGGTTCCTCCCTGACGCGCTCCGTCAACACCCGTGTCGCACGGAAGGCGTCGCGCCGATGAATGAGGTACACCTTTGCGGCAATTCGACTTAAATACAGCGCATCGGTTAACGCCGTGTTGCCGCCGCCGACGACGGCGACGATTTTGTTTTTGTAAAAATTTCCGTCGCAAGTTGCGCAAAAACTTACGCCCTTGCCGACGTAGGCTTCCTCGATCCCTAACTTTTTCGACGTTGCCCCCATGCAAAGGATGACGGTGCGAAAAAAATACTCGCCCTTGGAAGTCACGATTTTTTTGCGAGAGCCTTCCTCCGAAACGGAAAGCACCGTTTCGTAACGCGTCGTAAGCCCGAAGGCTTGCGCTTGCTCGAACATTTTCCACGTGAGGTCAAAACCGTTGACCGAACGAAACCCGGGATAATTTTCGATTTCGTTGGTAAGTGCCGCTTGCCCGCCGATGCCCGCTTTTTCAAACAAAACCACGCGGAATCCGCTTCGCAAGGCGTAAATTGCCGCCGATAAGCCTGCCGGCCCGCCGCCGACGATTCCTACGTCAAAAATTTCGTCCATACTTTTCTCCTTACTTTTTTCCTTCGCCGTCATTTTAACCATTTTTTCCAACATTGATTCCTTTTACTTCCTGCGTTGTGCCTTTTTTGTCGTCCGCCCTACTTCGCTTGCGGCGTTCCTTTTAACCGAACGACGAAAAAACACTAACGCTGCTTTTATCATATCACGCATTGAAAAATTTTCAAGTGTTTTTTTGAGGTACGGACGGAGCACGGA
>CAKPPA010000188.1 GCA_934177025.1 uncultured Clostridia bacterium | reverse complement strand
TTCCCGATCGCATCGTTGCAGGGACCTATCTCATCGCAGCGGCAATAACCGGCGGGGAACTGGAAATCACAAACGTTCGCCCTGCGGATTTGGAGGCATTAATTTCCAAATTGGACGGGAACGCTTGTGATATCAAAAATTACAGCGATCGCATGATAGTAAAAGGGTATCGGCGACCTGTCGGTGCGCAATTGGTGGAAACTTCGCCTTACCCCGGATTCCCGACGGATTTACAAGCGCAAATGATGGCATTGCAAACAATTTCGGACGGCATTTGCGTCATCGAGGAAAACATGTTTGAAACGCGCTTTAAGCACGTGCCGGAACTTATGAAAATGGGTGCTAACATCATTGTGCGCGACCGCATTGCCATTGTGCGCGGAGTGGAGCGGTTGTACGGTGCAGACGTGCGCGCTTCAGATCTTCGTGGAGGTGCGGGGCTGGTACTGGCTGCACTATGTGCCGAAGGGACGACAACGATTTCAAACGTTCGGCAAATTGATCGCGGCTACGTTCGTTTGGATGAAGTTTTGTCCCGCTTGGGAGCCAATATTCGTCGGGTAAATCGCTAGGCGTGGAAAAGGAGTTTCGGTGGTAAAAAGGCGCGTTAAAAAAGGAGCGGTATTTAAAAACGCAAGCCGTCGAAAGGAAAAAGTCGTTTCCTTATGCAAAAGTTCACGTAACTATGCACATTAAATTTTGTGATGAAAATCGAGATTTTCTTTACAGCGGCAAAATTGACGGGGTGAAAAACGATAAGAGTAACTTAAAATGGTTAAGGTTGGGTTAAAACGTTTCGAACTCAAAATTTTTACAAAGTAACGTCGTTTTCGAATGGTTTTTGCACGGACAGGACGCTACTTTGGAACTCCTGAAAAGCATTCGAGAATATTTTATTGACTTTATATTTTGAAACGGGTATAATTTTTACATGAAACAAAAGAGATTGATTGTAATATTTTCCATATTTTTCGTTGTCGTTTTGTTAATCGTGCTTAGTAGCACCGTGTTTACGTTGCAGTCGGTGCGATTGATTTTCAAAAACGAAAACAATGAGGAAATTCCTGTGCCGGAACGGTTTCAATCCCTCAAACCTTCCACTTTGGCGGAAGGCTATGTAGGGCAAAATATTTTCTTTTTGTCGAAAAAGGATATGCAAAAGACGATTGAAAAAAAAGAGCCGTTTTTAAAAATACTCGGAATTTCCACGGCATTTCCGAATCGTGCGGATATCTACGCTACGGTGCGCGTTCCGCTTTTGGAGTTTACGAAGGACGCTTCCAAAATCGTAACCGACAGTGACGGTTTTGTTTTTCCGTCGTCGTCGTTGGAAGGCGGGCAGCGGTACGTTAGCGTTGGTGGATTCCGTTCGGATGACTTTGCAACCGTGGAGGACGGCGCAACGATTTCGTGGAGCGAACAAGGTGCGGCGAAATTTGTAATTGTGAAAACCGCAATGCACAGCTTGTGGGAGCATGAATACAATTACAACGAAATCGCATTAAAATTTACGTCTGTTTCGGTGGACGAAAACACCTTAAGCATTCACACGCTTACCGGTGCGGTGTTGGTTGCAAAATATGCGGATCGCGATTTAAAATCCAAAATCAACGCCTTGTTGTCCGTTTACATGCAAAGTGACGACAACAAAGGTCCTGGTATTACGATTACCGTTACTGGAAAGGATTCGAGCCCGATTGTTTCCGGAAAATAATTTAATTTCATGCAATCTTTGAAACAATGTACAAAAGGTGTAAAAC
>CAKPPA010000187.1 GCA_934177025.1 uncultured Clostridia bacterium | reverse complement strand
GGGCAAGGGGTTGTTACTTATTCCGTCGAGGCAAAGGAAGGACTGTTTTATCGGGTGCTGAGCGACTGTGCGAACATGGAAATCACCGACGATTTTTCGCTGATGACTTTTGTAAAACAAGCGGCGGTTGCCAAAACAGAATACGAAAAAGTAAAAACCGCTTTGGACGAAGCAATGACGGACGGCTACGGCGTGGTCAATCCGACGTTAAAGGATATGGTGTTTGAAAATCCCGAAATCGTCAAGCAAGGCTCACGCTACGGTGTGCGCCTAAAAGCGAACGCCCCGAGTTTACACATTATGAAAATCGACGTTTCAACGGAAGTCAGCCCGATTGTCGGCACGGAGGAGCAAAGCCGCTCTATGCTGCAGGAATTCGAAACCAATCCGAAAGGAATTTGGGAAACGAATATGTTCGGCAAACCGCTGTCGGTTATGGCGCAGGAGGGCTTAGGGAGTAAACTCACCGCCATGCCGAAGGAGGCGCAACTGAAATTACGGAAAACCGTCGGAAAAATCGTAAACGAAAAAAAAGGCGGCATCATTTGTATTTTGTTGTAGGGTAAAACGTTTCGCGTTGGCGAAAAACTTCGGTATTTGACCGAAAACGAAATGCCGAGCCTCTACGGAACGCCCGCTTCCGGCGGAAAAACGCTTGTTAAAAGCGGATTTATCGGCAGTGTAGCAAATGCCTGCCTTCTACGCAAAAACGAACGAAAAACAAGGTGCATCGTGCCCCGCGCCTTTTGCGGAAACGGCTTTTAAAAAGCGACAAAACTACTTCCCGCACGGGGTGCTTTTCGACAAAAACGCACGAAAAAACGAAATTACCATGGAAAGGTGGGCAACAGCTTTAGCAAAATCTTTTTTCAAAAAAACAAACGAAAAAACAAAGCCGCAATCGGAACAATTCGATTGCGGCTTTTTCTTTTCCCCATTTTTCGTTCCTGTTTTTCGTTACTGTTTTTCATCAACTTTTTTCAAAAAATATTTCCGCCGTTTCTTAAAAAAGCAGTTTGCAAAAACAACATTTTGTGGTAACCTTTTGCAAGAGGCAAAAAAATGGAACTGTTGGTAGCAAGTACAAATCAAGGAAAAGTAGCGGAATTTCGCGAAATGTTAAAGGACTATTTTACAAAAGTCGTTTCGCTCAAGGACCTCGGAATCCACGTCGACGTGGAGGAAACGGGCACCACCTTTGCGGAAAACGCGGCACTCAAAGCGGAAGCAATTTACCGCTACACAAACGGGGCGTATGCCGTTCTTTCGGACGACAGCGGCTTGTGCGTCAATGCGTTGCACGGGGAACCTGGCGTGTATTCCGCGCGCTATTCCGCCGAAGGGACGGACGAGGCAAACCGTAAAAAACTGCTCCAAAAAATGGAAGAAATTACCGATCGCCGCGCATATTTTGTGAGTGCGCTTGTTTTAAAATTGCCAAACGAAACAACTTTGACCGTACAGGGGGAAACGTTCGGAAAAATTCTGACAGCGGAAAATGGGCAAAACGGCTTTGGTTACGATTGCTTGTTCTATTCCGACGAATTGAAAAAGTCTTTCGGCGTGGCAACGGAGGAGGAAAAAAACTCCGTCAGTCATCGCGGCAAAGCCGTCCGTAATTTGGTAAAACTTTTGGAAAACGCTCCTAAGGAATCCATGCGGAGTCTTTAACCGAAAAACGAAAACGCAACAAGTCAAAAATTTTAACCGAAAAACAAAGCAAACCCAAAATCTTTAGCAAAAAAACGAAAATTGAATCAGCCCAAAATCTGCAACGCAA
>CAKPPA010000186.1 GCA_934177025.1 uncultured Clostridia bacterium | reverse complement strand
GTTCACGACGGCGTGCGCGTCATTATTATTCCGGCGACGCAGGAAGTTTACAAGCAGGCAATGCAAGCCGGCTACTTGGAAATCTTTTTGGATGCCGGCTGTGTTATCAGCACCCCTACTTGCGGGCCGTGCCTCGGCGGATACATGGGCATCCTTGCCAAAGGCGAACGATGCGTGGCAACCACCAACCGCAATTTTGTCGGGAGAATGGGTCACAAGGAATCCGAAGTTTACTTGGCTAGTCCGGAAGTTGCCGCAGCAAGTGCAATTACGGGAAAAATCAGTGCGCCTACGGAGGTTTTGAAATGAAAGCAAGCGGAAAAGTACACAAATACGGCGACAACGTTGACACCGACGTCATTATCCCCGCAAGGTTTTTAAACACTGCGGATCATAAAGAACTTGCCTCCCACTGCATGGAGGATATCGATGCGGAATTTGTAAAAAACGTGCAAAACGGGGATCTTATCGTTGCGGGAAACAATTTCGGTTGCGGCTCCTCCCGCGAACACGCCCCTATCGCCATTAAGGAATCCGGCATTTCCTGCGTTATCGCAAAAACGTTTGCGCGAATTTTTTATCGCAATTCCATTAATATCGGATTGCCAATCCTCGAATGTGCGGAAGCCGCCGAGGATATCGAAAACGGCGACGAAATCGAAGTAGATTTCGACACGGGCGTAATTACCGACAAAACCAAAGGCAAATCCTACAAAGCAGAGCCGTTCCCGAAATTTATTCAGGACATTATCCGCGGAAACGGGTTACTGAATTCCATTAAAAACGAACCGGAGAAAAAAGCATGAAAAAAACTATTACCGTCATACGCGGGGACGGAATCGGCCCCGAAATTGTTGAAGAAGCATTAAAAGTTTTGCGCAAAGTCGCAAACGTGTACGGACACGAATTTTGTTTTCAGGAAATCGATGCGGGCGGCGTTGCCATCGACAAGCACGGCAAATGCCTTCCGGAAGAGAGTTTGCAAAAATGCCTGAATTGCGACAGCGTGTTGTTAGGAGCGGTGGGCGGCCCGAAATGGGATCACTACCCTACGGATAACCGTCCGGAAACGGCGTTACTGCGGATTCGAAGTGCCATGGGGCTGTATGCCAACCTGCGCCCTGCCAAAATTTTTCCGCAATTGAAAGAGGCCTCCCCTTTAAAAGATGAACTTGTTGCAAAAGGGATTGATTTACTGATTGCTCGCGAATTGATCGGTGGCGTGTACTTCGGCAAACGTCGCACCGAACAAAAGGACGGCGAATGGGTGGCAACGGACGAAATGACGTACAGCGAACACGAAATCGAACGAATTGCTCGCGTTGCGTTTGACACTGCACGGTTACGCCGCAAAAAAGTGACCTCTATTGACAAAGCAAACGTTTTAGATTCGTCGCGATTGTGGAGAAAAACCGTGGAACGGGTGGCTACGGAATATCCCGACGTGGAATTTTCGAATATGCTGGTGGACAACACGGCAATGCAATTGGTACGAAACCCGTCGCAATTCGACGTGGTTTTGACGGAAAATATGTTTGGGGATATCCTTTCCGACGAGGCTAGCATGATTACGGGTTCAATCGGAATGATTCCTTCCTCCAGCCTTGGCGACGGTACGCGCGGCATGTACGAACCGATTCACGGTTCCGCACCCGACATTGCGGGCAAAAACATTGCAAACCCCGTCGGCACGATTTTGTCGGCAGCAATGATGCTGAAATACTCCTTCCATATGGAACAGGAAAGTTGCGCTATCGAAAATGCCGTTTCCCACGTTTTGG
>CAKPPA010000185.1 GCA_934177025.1 uncultured Clostridia bacterium | reverse complement strand
AGACTAATTCGCGCAAAAATTCGAGCCTTGGAACAAAAACTTTTTGAACTACAACAGCAGCGACAAATTACACAAAACAGGCGGAAAAAGAATAATATCCCTGTTGTCGCACTGGTCGGTTACACCAATGCCGGGAAGTCCACACTTTTCAACACGCTGACCGACGCAGGAATTTTGGCGGAAAACAAACTTTTCGCCACCCTCGATACTACAACAAGGCGTTTGCAACTTCCTTCCGGCTCCTACGTTTTGTTATGCGATACGGTAGGTTTTATTCGGAATTTGCCGATACATTTAATCGAAGCATTCCGTTCCACGCTTAGCGAAGCAGTAGAGGCTGACTTAATTTTAAACGTATGTGATGCGTCGTCCGAATATCTCGATCGACAAATTGAAACTACCGAAAAAATTTTGGACGAACTGAAATGCAGCGCACGCAGAATTGTCGTTTACAATAAATGTGACCTCCCTTCCACCTGCGATTTCATACGCAACAGCATACGAATCTCCGCTTTAAAACACGACGGAATCGAGCGGTTGATGACAGCATTGGACGAAAATTTTGCTCCCCGAAAAAAGGAATTTCACTTCTATTTCCCTTTTGCGGACTATCGAGAATACCATGCTCTGGAGGAAATTGCAGAAATCATTGAACGAGATTTTAACGACAACGGAATTCAGGTTTTAGCACGAATTCCGGCCTTAAGTATCAAGCAGTTTTTTAAATATATCGTCCGAGAAAAATAGATTTTAATTGCCTTTGACGCGCAGGAATAACGTTCGACGATTGGTACTAAAATGCTTTCGTCCCGAATGCATATTTTTATTACTCTCCTAACAAAAAACGTGTATCGTTTCGTTTTAAGATACACGTTTTTTCGTAAATTCTTATTTGCTTAGGTGTTTTTCCCTATGCATTTACCCGTTGCCCAGACATTGCAAAGTACCATTCCACGAGTAAATAAAAGAAAACCTTAACCCTAGTTATCGTTCGGCGCAATTTTTGCCGAGTAAACAAATTTTACAAAAACAAGGAGCGTCGCAATCGCTAAGAAATGCTCCCCTGACCTGCCGTTTCGATTTTTTCGATTTTAATTATGGCGTCATCCGGCATATTTACACATTTACCACAGTTATCGCAAATTTTTGCAGGGTTTAAATCGCAAAACTCACATTCCCCGCAATGATCGCAAATTTTATCCGGATCAATTTCGCAGTGTTTTTTGTTATTTTCAAACATATGTTTGACTTCCTCCTATTTTTTCGATATGATGTACCTAATAAGTTACGAGGTCAACAGTATGCAAGGTAAAATTTCCGAAAAATTGCAGCAAGTTCTGCATTTCATCCAAACCTTTTCCGAAGACAACGGCTACCCCCCGTCCGTAAGGGATATTTGCGCAGGACTGAAAATCAGTTCCACCGCTACGGTATACTATTATATCACAAAATTGGAAAAAGAAGGTCTTTTAAAAAAATCCCCCTCCAAAAATCGTTCCTTAGGCGTGGTGGATCCTTATGATTCCTTCCGCAAACAAAGCGTCGTTAAAGTTCCGTTGGTTGGAAAAATCAGCGCAGGAGAGCCGATCCTTGCGGTAGAAAACATCGAAGACGTTTACCCTCTTCCTGCGGACATTTTTCACGGGGACGACCTTTTTATGCTTAAAGTACGCGGCGACAGCATGATCGAAGCCGGAATTTTCGACAGCGATTACATCGTTGTGAAAAAGCAAGATAGCGCTCAAAACCGAGATATTGTCGTGGCTCTCATTGAAGACTCGGCAACTGTGAAACGCT
>CAKPPA010000184.1 GCA_934177025.1 uncultured Clostridia bacterium | reverse complement strand
GTCGTCAATAAACAGTATGAATTTTAAAGGGTATTCCGTCAATTTATCGATCAGTTCCGGAATGCGATGAAACAAGGTTTTCGGAATTTCAATGAGCCGCAATCCGTGATTTTTCCAGCGATTCCACACGGCTTTAACGGTGGAACTTTTGCCGGTACCGGCATCCCCGTAAAGCAAAACGTTGTTTGCGGGTTTGCCTTTCAAAAGGGCACTAGTGTTGTCAAACACTTTTTTGCGCTGTTCTTTATAGCCGAACAGGTCTTTTTCGGATTGCGGATCCGGATTTTTTACGGGTTCCAAACCTCGATCGGTAAAACGAAACGCCTGAAACACGGAAAAAATCCCAAATCCTTCATGGGAAAGATGTTGTAACTTTGTTTGATAGTATTGCACAAAATCCGTTTTGCATGCCTCCCATTTCGGATAAAAAACGTCTTTTTCAAAAAAGGCCGCAAACCACTCGGGTTCCATTCCACTTAGGTTCGAAAGTGTTTCCAATTCGAAGCGCAATGCGTCTGTTTCATAATTCGTCAAAGTCTTTTTTGCGGCATATTTTCGAATTAACGCGTTTTCGCTGCAATCCAGCAACCATTTTAAGTAAGCGGAAAAATCTCCGCCGTTTTTCAGTAGCATTGCGGCAAAATCGCAATACGCCGTTTGAAAAGCAGGTTCTTTTGCCTCTAACAGGTTTTGTGCGGCTTGTATTAGCGGATCACGTAAAAAATCACGGAATACGGAAAAAGAATTCAGTTGTTTTACTAGGTTTTTCTCCATAAAACGCCTCCGACGAAAGTATAACATTCTTTTATCCGAAGTGCAACGAAGTTTTTTTCTTTCAAAAATTTTTTACGGTAAGTTTTTGTTCAAAGGGCGTAAAAACGCATTCAATTGCTTTTTTAAAAAAGGAATTACGAAAAACGTAAGATTGAATTTTGTCGGAAACTTTGTAAGGCGTTTAAAAATCATTGATGTTTGCGGGCAGTGTCAACGAAAAAAATGAAAAAATTTTTACATAAATCATTTTACAATTTTTTTTAAAAGTACTAAAATAAGTGCAATCTTAAGGAAAAAACTACGTCAACGAGGAAAAAGTTATGTTAACGATGGAAAAATTGCTCGATGCACAAAAAGTTCTCGGGCAGGTAGCACGAAAAACAGATCTTATTCATGCACGCAAGTTAAACGTCGGCAACAAGGATATTTACCTAAAAACGGAAAATCTGCAGTTGACGGGAAGTTTTAAATTGCGCGGAGCGTACTACAAAATCAGTCGTTTGACGGAGACCGAACGGAAAAAGGGTATCATTGCTTGCAGCGCAGGAAATCATGCGCAAGGCGTGGCATTAGCAGCGCAAAAAAACGGCATTCCTTGTGTCATTTGTATGCCTTCGGGTGCACCGATCAGTAAGGTGGAAGCAACGAAAAGTTACGGTGCGGAAGTTTGTTTGGTGCAGGGTACTTACGACGATGCACAATCGAAAGCCGAATGCATGCAGGCGGAAAAAGGCTACACGTTTATTCATCCGTTTAACGACGAGGACGTCATTGCAGGGCAAGGGACAATCGGGTTGGAACTTGCGGAACAATTGCCGGATGCCGACGTCGTGCTGGTCCCTGTCGGGGGCGGCGGACTCATCAGCGGCGTGGCTTTTGCCATTAAAAACAAAATGCCGCATTGCAAAGTTTACGGGGTGCAGGCGGCAAATGCCGCAAGCATGTACAACAGCTTGCAGCAACAGCAACCGGTGAAATTGGCATCGGTGGATACGTTTGCCGACGGAATTGCGGTAAAAAAACCGGGGAACTTAACTTACGAATTGAC
>CAKPPA010000183.1 GCA_934177025.1 uncultured Clostridia bacterium | reverse complement strand
AAACGCTTATTTTACCGTCAGCTACTCCCTCACGATTCCGGCAATCGCCATTGCAGGAACTTTGGCAATTTTAATTTTCCTATTGGTATACACGAAAAAGTACGATACTTACGGAGAGAAATATGAGCGAAATTATATACTTTGTAGAAGATGATGCTACAATTTTTTCCTTGGTAAAAGCCACGTTGGAATTCAACGGATTCAAAGCCATCGGGTTTAAGGACCCGTTGGAATTTATCCACGCGTTAAAGCATGAAATTCCGGACTTGCTTGTGCTGGATTTAATGCTTCCGAACATGTCGGGCTTCGACGTTATCACGTACATGCGCGGCAACGATCGCTATGCAAAAATTCCAATCATCATTTTGTCCGCCCTGTCGGAGGAAACGGACATTGTAAAAGGGTTGGACTACGGTGCTTCGGACTACATTACAAAACCGTTCGGCGTGAACGAATTTATTTCCCGCATCAAAGCCAATTTGCGCAAAAATCGCAAGTTGGGGACGGAAAAGGAAATTTTGCAAGTGCGGAATCTCGTCGTGGACAAAATTCGGTTTGCGTGTACGCTCAACGACGTTGCAATTCCGCTGACGATGAAGGAGTTCGAACTCCTTGCGATTTTGGCGGCAAATCCGTCGCGCGTTATGCGTCGGTCGGAATTGTTAAAAAGCATTTGGGGCTTTGACACGAGCGTTTCCACGCGCACATTGGACATGCACATTAAAAAACTGCGGGAAAAAATGGCAAAAATCACCGACGAGCCGTACATTGTTACGGTGCGTTCCGTCGGATACGTCATTTACGGGGACGAATAACGAATGTATCGCGAACTGGTCAAAAGGAACATTTTGATTTTGGCATGCGGACTGATTGTGTTTTTCTTTTTAACGCTTTATCTCACGAATTTTGTGAATCGAAGCAATTTGGAAAAGGAATTGACGTATCTTTCCGCCATCCTGAAAAATCAAATTTCGGCAACCACCACGGAGGAAGGCATTAATGATGCGGTGGTTGCGTTTTCGCGCGATCAGGATTGGTTGCGGATTTCCGTTGCCAACAGTTACGGCAACATTATTTTCGACAGCGAAAGCGAGTCCGAGGGGGGCAGCCACGTCGATTCCTTCTCGTCGGAGGAACTTCGCCGTGCGAACGAAAGCAAAAGCGGCGGACAAATTTATTTGCAGGGAGGCGCAATTTACTACATCGAGCAAATCAACGCCGACATTATTTTGCGTACGTCGCTCAAAATGTCCGACCAAACGAACATGATTTTTCAAAACATCTTTTTCCTTGGCATTCTTTTGATTGTGGTGCTGCAAATCAGCATTGTTTTAACGGGGCGCACCAGCAGTCAAATTACGGATGCGTTCCACAACGTCAGCCACCATTTGCGCACCATCAACGAGGGAGGTTACCGCGAAATCGACGAGGAGCACCCCTACGAGGAAGTGCGCGAAGCGTTTCGCGAAATTAACGGCGTAAACCGCAGCATCGACGGCTACGTGCGGAAAGTCCGCGAGGAAAGGGACAAAATGAACTTCATCGTGGACAACATTCGCGAGGGGTTAATGATTCTCGGCACGGGCGGGCAGGTGTACTCCGTCAACGAGTTTATGCGCAACGTGTTGGATTTAGCGTCCGTCGAAGCGGGGATGACCTACACCGACGTCATTCATGACGAAGGCTTCCGCAACAAAATCGCCGAAACGATTCGGAGCGGCGGCGAAACGCAATTCGATTTTCACAACACGGTAAAGGATCGCATTTACGTGGTGAATTTAGGGGTGTTGCATCGTTCGCAGGAAACGAACAACGAGGACTTTATTGTCGTCGTGCTGTTCGACGCCACGGAGTCGCGGCAGGAGGAAAAGCGCAAGGCGGATTTCATT
>CAKPPA010000182.1 GCA_934177025.1 uncultured Clostridia bacterium | reverse complement strand
GTTCGGATAAAATTACAATTTCGATTTTGACTTCGGACGCATGCGCTTTTAAAGAGTTTTGTGCGATATCTAAAATATGCAAGGACAATTCCTTCATAGATTTTCCGCGTCTTTGTACTTTTTGACGATTCGTTCCACGTCGTCCGGCGTGATTTTGCCGTAAATTTCATCGTTGACGGACATTACCGGAGCGAGTCCGCAACAACCGACGCAACGCGTTGCCTGAATGGAAAACAAGCCGTCCGGCGTGCAACCGCCTTCCTCGATGTTTAGCACTTGCTTCAAGCGTTCCATAATTTCGCCTGCGCCCTTGACATAGCATGCCGTCCCCAAGCAAACGCTGAAATTGTACTTCCCTTTCGGATTCAGGCTAAACTGGGAATAAAACGTGACAATGCCGTACACTTCCTCCATAGAAAGATTCAGCCCGTCCGCAATTCGCTTTTGCACTTCGTACGGCAGATATCCGTAAACTTCCTGCGCTTGTTGAAGTGCCGGCATAATGCCGCCTTCCTTATTGCAGTAAGTTGCGATTATCTCCTCTAATTTTGCCTTTTGTTCTTCCGTTTCGCTAAACGGAATTTGACAAATTTTGGATTTCATTATTTCCTCCCCGACCAAGATCGTTATAATTTTAACGTAATTACACGGAAGAATTTTAACATAATTCGACAAATTTTACAATCATTTTTTACCCTGCAAAACAAAGTTTATCGTCCCTTTTCGGTTTTACCGAAAATTTTCGTTTTTTCCGTCACTTTCCCCTTCGGTAAGGGTAAAAAAATAGTAAAAAATTTCATAAAACCATGACAAAATCGGCGGAAAATCCATGCCGTTTTTAACAATATTTTTTGCGTCGTTTTTTTAGCCTGATTAAACCGAATAGAATGAGTTCCGTTCAAATTCACAAAACAAAAAACCGTTAAAAAACGGTTTTTGAACTTTTCACATATTTTCCCTGAAAAAATGTTTCGGACGTTGCAAACGAAAGAACTTTCGTTTACTCGCCTTTTTGCTTTCGCAAACAATCCAATAAGGCGTCGGCAGTGTTTTCCTTTAAATCCAACCAAAACTCCGTACGACACATTTGCTCCAAATTGTGCGCATCGCTGGAACGAATGAGTCGATACTTTTTCGCCCACTCGTTTTTTTGTCGTTCGGGACAGTTTTCGGTAATTTCCAACGTTGTAAATTGCGCTTCCTCCGGAATTTCGCCCAAAATCGCCGCAATTCCGTTTGCCATTTTGTCCGCATGCGCGGGGATGACAATCCCGCCGTGTTCGGCTACCCATTCCGTTAACTCCAAAATACCGAAACGGGAAGCAACGTTTAATAAAAACGGGATTTCCGTTAAAACACGATCCTGTTCGTCCGTAACGTGTTGCGGTGCATAAAGGCGCAAATCCAGCGGGTATTTCGGCAAGGATTCCTCCAAAATTTTGCCTAATTTCTCCGCCGCAGAAACGTCGCGAAACAGACAAAGGGCATGAATATCCTCCGACGTAGTTACTTCCAAAGCCGGCACAACTTCAACGCCGTATTTTTTTCCCGCTTTTTTTGCCGCCGCACAATGGCGGGCACTGTTGTGATCCGCAATCGCAATCATATCCGTTTTTAACAGCGCGCTCATACGCACGATGTTTAAAATTGTGTTGTCACGATCGGCACATGCCGAAAGAACGGAATGAATGTGCAAATCAACTTTCCGCTTCATGAATCATTACCGCCGTTTCGTAAACGGACAAAGAACTTCCGTACAAATTGATGCCGTGCTTTTTTGCTTTTTCCGTAAGGATTTCGTCCGGCTCCTGCGATTCACAAAGTACGACGGCGGCACAACTGCTTAATTCCGCCACGGCACCGACGTTACCGTTCGTCATGATCGTTAGCCAAACGTCCCCTTCCTTGCAC
>CAKPPA010000181.1 GCA_934177025.1 uncultured Clostridia bacterium | reverse complement strand
CCGACATACACGATGATTTGCGCATCCGCCCATTTTGCCAACTGGTGTTGTACAACGGTTTTTCCGCTTCCGAACGGACCCGGAACTGCCGCGACACCGCCTTTGGCGATTGGGAACAAAGTGTCGATAACGCGTTGTCCCGTAACCATCGGTACTACCGGAGGCATTTTTTCCTTGTAAGGTCTGCCCCGACGTACCGGCCATTTTTGGCACATGGTAACGTTTTGCATCGCTTTTCCGTTTTGCACTTTTGCAATGACTTCGTCGATTGTGTAAAGTCCTTGTGCAGCGATTTCCGTCACTTCGCCTTCCGTACCGAACGGCACCATAATTTTGTGACTAACAAGCTCCGTTTCCTGAACGGAACCCAAAACATCCCCGCAAACCACTTTTTGCCCGACTTTGGCTTCCGGCACGAATTCCCACTTTTTCGAGTGATCCAACGCGCTGATTTCCAAGCCTCGGCCGATACGGTTTCCGGAAATTTCGCATAATTTATCCAACGGACGTTGAATTCCGTCGAAAATACCTTCCATAAGTCCCGGCCCGAGCTCCACCGAAAGCGGAGAACCGGTGGATACCACCGCTTCGCCCGGCCCCAGACCGCTGGTTTCCTCATAAACCTGAATCGACGCTTTGTCTTTTCGCAGTTCGATGACTTCCCCAATCAGTTTTTTATCGCCGACTTGAACGACGTCGTACATCTGTACGTCCGCCATATTTTCCGCGACAATCAGCGGTCCGCTGACTTTTACGATTTTTCCCTGCATTTTTTATCCTCTCTCATTAAACAGAATATCGATTCCGATCGCTTTTTCCACGTCTTTCTTCACGCCGCTTAAACCGAATCCGGTGCTGCCCTTACTCGTAGGAATCGGCACGATTGCCGGAAATGGTTTTACTTTGGCTTTTTTCAAAAGATCGGCGTTTTTTACCGCAAGATCTTCCGTGATGAAAATGATAGCGTATTCTTCCTTTATCAACTGTTTCAAATATTCTTTCGCTTCGGACGCATCGGACGCGTCGAAAACGTCAAGACCGCCGGCTTTAAACGCCAAAATGCTGTCCTTATCCCCTATCACGCCCACTTTATTGTTCATAATTGTCACGCAGCCTTTCCCGAATCAGATCCTTGTTGACGGCGTTACGCAAGCCGACAAAAATCAGTCGGAGATTATTGATTTCATTTTGTTTCCGTAAAAAATAGCCCAGCAAAGGTTCCACGCCCTCGATTTTTTGACGATAAGCCAATAAAATTTTGTTGGCGTGTTCCTCCGCCCACAACTCCGCGCGAATCAACGACGGAGCGTTTTGATCCTCCACACACAGACGGATAAGTGCTTCGTACGGATTGCCCTCCGCTTGTTTTAGGATTTCCTCCGCTTCGCACTCGAACCAAGCGTCGAACTGTTCCTTGCGGAACGTTCCGCCCTCCAAAAACATCGAATCGAACAACGTTTGCTCCAATCCGAGTTTTTTAACACGGAAAAATACCAAAATATTTTTCATGTCGAGTTCTGCTACAAAATAGCGTTTTACCGCCGCACTTTTCGCACTTTTTACCACTCGTAAAATATTTTGATACATCGCCTTATCGAGCGTAATATCCACCACCGTCGGATTTCGCTTGCCTTCCGCAAAACTTTCGTCGATTTCGCGGCAGGCGTTTGCCATTTCCGGCGGGAGTTCGTCGTACGAATCGTTCCAGATAGCCGATTTTAGGACTTCCGGATCGATCCAGCCGTTTTCCGCTTCCTTTTCCGCATCCGTCAAATGCAGATATTTCAGTTTCATCATTCGTTTTGCGTTACGGTAATCGTACGGCAGCAAAAAGCACTCGGCGGATTCGTCGCCCCGTGTTTCGGATTTTAAGAATTCGCAGACGTACTCCAATTCCGCTACCAACAATTTTTCGAATTCGGAGGATTTTTCCACCGTCATTC
>CAKPPA010000180.1 GCA_934177025.1 uncultured Clostridia bacterium | reverse complement strand
GCATTGCTACTTTCGGTTCCGCATTCAGGAAGGTTTTTGCCGATTGCGCCGATGCAATGGCGATATCCGCCAATTGTTCCTCGTTCGGATCCGGATTGACTGCACAGTCCGCAAAAATCATTAAGCCGTTATCCCCATAGGAACGATCCTTGTTTTCCATAAGGAAATAACCGGAAACCGTCGAAATCCCCGGAGCGGTTTTGATGATTTGCAATGCCGGACGCAACATGTCGCCCGTCGAATGGATAGCTCCACCGACCATTCCGTCCACGTCGCCTGCTTTTACCATAAGCACGCCGAAATACATCACGTCCTGCGCGAGTTTCAGCGCTTCCTCCTCCGTCATTCCTTTTGCTTTACGCAATTCGTACAGCAAATGTGCATACTCCTGCAACTTTGCATCCGTTTTCGGATTCACGACACGAATTCCATCCAAGCACACTTCCGGACATTTTTCGCGGATTACGTTTTCGTCGCCCAACAAAACGACTTTCGCAAATCCTTCTTTCGTGACAATTTCCGCAGCGCGAATGATCCGAGGTTCTTCCCCTTCCGGCAAAACGATCGTCTTGTTCAATTGCTTTGCTTTTTGTTTGAAAACATCGATAAGACCAGCCATATCCTTCTCCTATGAATAAATTTTAAAACATTTGATTTTTTTTTCAATACCAAATATAATAAATCAAAAGTCGTCTTATATTATAACGCATTTAAAATAAATGTAAAAGGAAAAACGGTGTAATTTTGAAAATTTGCGGAATTATTTGCGAATACAATCCCTTTCATAACGGACATCTCCGTTTGTTGCAGTACGCAAAACGTCACAGCGGTTGCGACAGTGTCGTTTGTGTGATGAGCGGAAATTTTACGCAACGTGGCGAACCGGCAATGCTAAATAAGTACGAACGCGCCAAACACGCCGTACTTGCCGGAGCGGACGCCGTGCTGGAACTCCCTTTACCTTATGCCGTTTCCAGCGCGCAGGACTTTGCTTACGGAGGCATACGCCTACTGCAACAAATCGGTTGCGACGTCGTAGCGTTCGGTGCGGAAACGGACGATCTTTCCCTTTTGGAGCAAGCCGCCGCATTCACCGAAAGTGCCGACGTAAAACGCTATCTTTCGCAAGGGCTATCCTATCCGCAGGCAACTGCGAAAGCCTTGGAGGATCAAGGCAACGACGTTTTAAACGGTCCGAACAACCTTTTGGCAATGGAATATCTCAAAGCATGCAAACGTTTACGGTACACACCGCAATTTTTAGTTTTAAAGCGGGAAGGTGCTGCACATAACGACAAGGAGTTACAACAACTACCTTCCTCTCGCGCTATACGCGAAGCATTGCAAGTAGGCACAACGGAATCGCTACAAGCCTGTGTTCCGGAATACGTTTTTCGTGATTTGCCGAAAACTACAGAAAACCACTATCGCGAATTTGTGTTTACCCTGTTTCAACTACTAACCGAAAAAGATTTAAAAGCAATTCGCGGCATGACGGAAGGATTGGAAAATCGCATTTTACAAGCCGCTCGCAACGCCGACAATTACGACGAATTTTTTCGCATGGTAAAAACCAAACGTTACACGCAATTAAAACTGCAACGGCTTTTTCTTGCGGGGGCTTTGCGATTCACCGATTCGCTTTACGTTAAGGCGCAAAAAACTACGCCTTTTGCCATTTTTTTGGCGATGAACGAATCCCGAAAAAAAGAACTTCTCGCCTATTTTTCGAAAAAAATTCGTTTTGCCGATCGGCTGACGAAACAACAAAAGGAACTCGATTGCCTTCGCAAAAGAGCCGATGCCTTTTACTTTGCAGTGACAAACAAAAAAAAGGAGAATTACTCTCCTTTTCCTGTCGTTTAATCCAATTCCAGCAATTTGCGAATTTTCGGAACGGCGTCCTTACCCGCCTGATACCCCGCCTCCAGTGATGCGGGGATACTTTTTACTAAGTACTGGCTCGCGC
>CAKPPA010000179.1 GCA_934177025.1 uncultured Clostridia bacterium | reverse complement strand
CGTTCATACTGTCGTACTGTGCCGGAGTGGATTGACTTGCCAAAAAGCGTTCGTAAATCAATTTGTACAACCGATAATGATTCCGTTGCAATTTGTCCTTTAAACTTTCCGGCGTGCGTAACAAGCTGACCGGACGAATTGCTTCGTGCGCGTCCTGAATGTTCTTTTTCGATTTGTAAACGTTGAAACTTTTCGGTGCGTAGGCTTCGCCGTAATGCGAAATCAAATAATCTTTCGCCGCATTTTGTGCATCCGTCGAAACACGCACGGAGTCGGTACGAATGTACGTAACCAACGCGACGTGCCCTTCCTCCTTCAGTTCCACGCCTTCATATAATTGTTGTGCAATTTGCATGGTAACGCTGGAAGCAAGGCCGAGCTTCGTCGATGCATCCTGCTGCAGTGTACTTGTGGTAAACGGCGGAAGCGGACGGCTGAGCGACACGCCTTTTTTTACGGATTGTACGAAAAACGGCTTTTCTTCCAATTCGGAACGCACTGCATTATTTTCCGCCTCGTTGGAAATTTTAAACTTTTTGCCGTTTTTTTCAAACAGTACGGACTTAAACGGTAAATCCGCATAACCTTCCTTTTTCAAAAATGCAGTGATTGTCCAATACTCTTCGGTTTTGAAATTTCGAATTTCGCGCTCCCGATCCACCAGCATTTTTAAACATGCAGACTGCACGCGTCCGGCGGATAGTTTTCCTTTAATTTTTTTACACAACACCGGCGACAGTTTGTAACCTACCAAACGATCCAGCACGCGTCGTGCTTGCTGCGCATCCACCAAATTCATGTCGATTTTTCGCGGATTGTCGATTGCTTTTAAAATGGCGGATTTCGTAATTTCGTTGAATTCGATTCGGCTGAAATCATCGTCCTTCAACTGCAACACATTTTTTAAATGCCACGAAATTGCTTCCCCTTCGCGGTCCGGGTCGGTTGCCAAATACACTTCATCCGCTTTTTTGACTTTTGACGTAAGACGTTTGATAACGTCCTTTTTGTCCGCATTGATGACGTATTCCGGTTCGAAATTATGATCGATGTCGATTCCAAGCGATTTTTCCGGCAAATCACGCACGTGCCCGCCGGACGCATCTACCTGAAAATCGCCTCCGAGATATTTTTGAATCGTTTTTGCTTTCGCTGGAGATTCCACTATTACAAGTTTCATTAAAAAGCCTCCGTATTCAGTACATAAAAATTTGACGGTAATTTCGATACTAACGACTTTAATTCCATGTTCGCCAATGTGAAATTTAAATCCGCAAACGGAAATCCGGTGTACTGCATGATTTCCGAAATGTGTTTTTTGCCTTCCTGTAAGCACTCGGCGATTTTCTGCTCTTCCGCCGTCAACTGAAGCAAATGTTTTTTCTCCTCTTTCGCACGATATTCCGTGCCTAAATCGCGTAGCACGTCTTCCGGCGAAGTTACCATGGAGCCGTGGTAACTTTTTATCATTTCGTTTGATCCTAGCGAGGAATAGGAGTAAATTTCACCGGGAACGATGTAAGGCGGCACGCCTTGTTCGATGGCATGTTTCAACGTTGCATACACACCGCTTTTTAACCCCGCTTCCGAAATAAACAATCCTTTGGATAACCCCGTAATCAAACGATTGCGTTGCGGAAAATGATATTGCGCCGGCGAGGCGTAAGGCGTGTACTCACTTACAAGTAACCCTCCGTTTTCCGTAATGCGCCGTGCCAGACCCTCGTTGGACGTGGGATAAACCTTTTTCACTCCACCGCCCAAAACGGCAATGGTTTTGCCGCCCTTTTCCAAAGTTCTTTCGTGCGCCGACGTATCCGTACCGAGTGCCAGTCCACTCACAATCGTTAGCCCCGCATCGACAAACGCACCGACGAAATTCTGTACGATCCGCTTGCCGTAAACCGAATTTTTACGGGAGCCGACAACGGCAATGTTCGGTCCTTTTAAAAGCGAAACGTTGCCGACACAGTACAATGCCAACGGCGGATC
>CAKPPA010000178.1 GCA_934177025.1 uncultured Clostridia bacterium | reverse complement strand
GTTGCTTAGGGCTTTACGCTGTTGGAAGCAAAAATCATTAGTTTTTTACAACATCACCCGCAGCAAAACACGGTCAACGAAATTGCCGAATTGCGGATGCTTTCCAAAGGCAACGTTTCGACGTCGGTCGACAAATTGATTCGCAATGCGATTTTGGAAAAGAAAGGCGATCCGTCGGACGGCCGCAGATTTTTGCTGTTTTTAACACCGCAGGCAAATCCTATTACCGCGGAAATCGAAAAAATTCGCGATGACTTTTTCCGCACGCTTTTTTGCGGATTTTCGGACGAGGAGCGTAACACTTATGCGGCGTTTCGAAAGCGCATGACGGAAAACATTTTAACCATGGCGGGCAAGGAGTAGGTATGGAAAACAAGGAGTTTTTGGGCAAGGAGCCCATCGGAAAACTACTGTTAAAATTGGCATTGCCGACGGTGCTGGCGCAAATCATCAACATGCTTTACAACGTGGTGGATCGGATTTACATCGGGCACATTCCGGAAGTCGGGGATCTTGCGTTGACGGGGCTTGGAGTGTGTTTGCCGTTAATTATGATCGTGTCGGCGTTTGCGGCATTAGTGAGTAACGGCGGTGCGCCGCGTGCAACGATTTTTATGGGTAGGGGCGACACGGAGTCGGCGGAAAAAACGCTCGGCAACTGCTTTGTGACGCAAATCGGTTTGTCCGTTGTGTTAACGGCATTGCTATTGTTGTTTTCCGAACCGATTTTGTGGTTGTTCGGCGCAAGCGAAAATATCATCGATTACGCAACGGATTACATGAAAATTTACGCCGTCGGCACGATTTTCGTCCAATTAACGTTAGGCATGAACGCCTTTATTACGGCGCAGGGCTTTGCAAAAGTCGGCATGCTTTCCGTCCTTATCGGAGCCGTAAGCAACATCGTTTTGGATCCAATTTTTATTTTTGCGTTTCAAATGGGCGTACAAGGTGCGGCTTTGGCAACAATTTTGTCGCAGGCAATTTCCTGCGTGTGGGTGGTTTCCTTCCTGTTCGGAAAAAGGACGTTCCTAAAACTTCGCACGAGGCATTTTCGGTTAAAAGCAAGCGTTATTTTTCCGTGTTTGGCGTTGGGGCTTTCCATGTTCGTCATGCAAGCCAGCGAAAGCATCATCCTAACTTGTTTCAACACCTCGTTGCAGCGTTACGGCGGGGATCTTGCCGTCGGTGCAATGACGGTCGCAAGTAGCGTGATGCAGTTTGCTTTAATGCCGTTACAAGGAGTAGGACAGGGCGCACAACCAATCATCAGCTACAACTACGGCGCGCGAAATGCGGAGCGTGTAAAAAAAGCGTTTGCATTGTTGCTCAAGGTCAGTTTAAGTTACTCCTCTTTGTTGTGGCTGGTCGTCATGGTGTTTCCGGAGGGGTTCGCCATGTTGTTCACACCGAAAGCGGAACTTATCGGCTACACCAAAAGTGCCCTGCGTATTTACATGGGGGCAATGTTGTTATTCGGCATTCAAATCGCATGTCAAATGACGTTTACGGCACTCGGCAACGCCAAAGCATCCATTGTGGTTGCGATCATGCGCAAATTCGTGTTGCTGCTTCCGTTGATTTACGTGTTGCCGCTGTTACTTCCGTCCAATCCGGTAAAGGCGGTGTTTTTGGCGGAACCGATTGCTGATGTGATTGCGGTCACGTTTACGGCAATTTTGTTTTTCTTCCAATTCCGCAGCGCACTGAAAAAAATGCGGGCGGAAAGCGCAGCGACGGAAAGCTCGAAAACAACGTTGTAACGCACGGTAGGGCGTTGTAACCGAAAACAAAAAAACGGATTTATGCTTCGTAAAAAAATGCGAGCGGAAAAACTTGTTTTCGGTTTAAAAAACATCAAAAAGGCAATGGCACGAAAGTGCAAAATTTTACCGAATCACGTTCGAAAAAGGAACTTTTTTCCAAGGGAATTTCGCCTTACTTCCTTCTACGGCAAGCGTTGATTTGCTTTTCGGGGAACGGAATCGAAAAAAATCCTATCCCGACGAAAAAAC
>CAKPPA010000177.1 GCA_934177025.1 uncultured Clostridia bacterium | reverse complement strand
CCGACTCAAGGAACGACTTCAAACCACCGCTTTCGACCGCCTTTCCACCACCGGCGGCTCTCTGAACGAGCCGATTGTTTTACTCCTTTCCTTTCAATGTCGTTGCAAGTATTTTAGCAAGTTTTTGCGCTCTTTGCAATCGTTTTTGAAATTTTTTAAGGAAAAGTCGGAATTTTGCCTTTTCCCGCCGCTCAAATCATGCCTTACCCTTGGGTAAACACGCAATGCGCCTGACTTTCCGTCCTTGGCTACGTTGTGTTTCCCTTATCCTTTCGCCGCGCACGCAACAACTCCCGAAAGGCAATCACTGTCCTTTTCGACGCAAACAATAATTTAAACTTCAAAAAGTCACTGAAAACAACCTTTCACACGGCGGGAGCGGAAGGAATAAGATGATTTAAACGCCTTTTTAGGCAAAAACGGAGGGTTTATGAAAAAAACAATACTTTTTTTGACGGCAATGCTGTTTGTGGTTTTAAGCACCTTTTTCGGTTGTGCGCCGACGGACGAAAACTTGATTCGGCTCAATGAAGTGACGCATTCCATCTTTTACGCACCGCAATACCTCGCCGAAAGCCTCGGGTACTTTGAGGAAGCGGGACTTAAGGTGGAACTGACCAACGGCGGCGGTAGCGACAAAAGTATGACGGCGTTACTGAGCAACGAAGCGGACGTTGCGTTAATGGGACCCGAAACGGTGATTTTTGTGTCGCGACAAGGGCGCAAGGATCAACCGATGATTTTCGGACAACTGACCAAACGCGACGGAAGTTTTCTCATCGGACGAACGGACGAGCCGAATTTCGATTACTCGGGGTTAAACGGCAAGGAAATCATTATGGGACGAAAAGGCGGACTTCCTGCCATGACGCTGCAATACGTGCTGAATCAAAAAGGATATCGGGACGGCGAAAACATTACGATGAATTACGACATTCAATTTAATTTGACGGGACCTGCGTTTACCTCCGGACAGGGCGATTACGTGGCGTTGTTCGAGCCGACGGCTTCGCAGTTGGTGAACGAAGGCAAAGGCTACGTTGTGAGTTCCGTCGGCGCGGCAAGCGGCGAAGTGCCTTACACTGCCTACATTGCAACTAAAAGTTACATCGAAAAGCATCCGCAAAAACTGGAAAAATTTTTAACTTGCATTCATAAAGCAACGAACTACCTTTTGACGCACGACAACGCCGAAGTTGCCGCCCTGCTTTTGCCGCATTTTGTGGGGACGAGTAAAGTGGACATTCAAAACGCGTTGCAAAGCTATCGCAACAACGATACTTGGGTCACCGCCCCGTCCATGAAGGAATCGAGTTTCGAGCGATTGCAGGATATTATGCAAAACGCAGGCGAACTGACGCAACGCATGGCGTTTTCGGCTGCCGTCGACAATTCCGTTGCCGACCGCATTCGCTAAAAAACACACGTTTTTTACAGCAACGCATTCACACACGAAAATCGCGCCGCCATATAATACGTTAGGTACTTTTCCTTGGAGGCGTTATGGACGAAATATTGGCTTTTCAAAACGTGTCGATGACTTATTACACCAAAACCGACGAAACGGATGCCGTAAGGGATTTGTCCTTCGCCGTGAAACAAGGTGAATTTGTGGCAATCCTAGGGCCGTCCGGCTGCGGAAAAACAACGATTCTTTCCTTAATCAGCGGATTGCTTCGCCCGACGGAAGGACAAATTTTGCGCAACGGCTCGCCTATGAACGAACAATCCGCCGCAATCGGCTACATGCTGCAACACGACCACTTGTTTGAATGGCGCACCATTCGAAAAAACATTACGCTGGGACTGGAAATTCAGAAAAAACAAACGGCGGAAAATTTGCGTTACATCGAATTGCTTTTGGAAAAATACGGATTGCGGCAATTTCAAAAACACTATCCGCATCAACTTTCCGGAGGGATGCGCCAAAGGGCGGCATTGATACGCACTTTGGCGTTGAAACCGGATTTGCTGCTTTTGGACGAACCTTTTTCCGCACTGGATTTTCAAACGCGTATGCAAGTG
>CAKPPA010000176.1 GCA_934177025.1 uncultured Clostridia bacterium | reverse complement strand
TGTGGAACTTGCCGAAAAATTCGGGCTTATCGATCACAATCGCTATGAATTGCTGTGGGTGGTGGATTTTCCTCTGCTGGAGTACGACTACGACGAAAAACGTTACGTTGCAAAGCACCATCCGTTTACCAGCCCGAAAAACGAGGATTTGCCTTTGATGAAAACGCATCCCGAACAGGTGCGCGCAAAGGCTTACGACATCGTAATTAACGGACAGGAAGCAGGCGGCGGAAGTATTCGTATTTTTCACAAGGAAGTACAAAATTTAATGTTTGAAACACTCGGCTTTACCGAACAACAAATACAGGAACGTTTTGGATTCTTCGTGGATGCGTTCGGTTACGGCACACCACCGCACGGCGGTATCGCTTTCGGCTTGGATCGGCTTACCATGCTACTTACCGGCGAGGAATCCATTCGCGACGTCATTGCGTTCCCGAAAGTGCAAAATGCCAGCGACCTTATGACGGAAGCACCTGCGAAAGTGGATGACAAGCAATTAAAGGAACTCGGAATTAAAATCGATGAATGATTTTTTTGCACGAACGCGCGGACTTTTGGGTGAGGAACGTTTTGCCGCATTACAATCCGCAAAAATTCTTTTGGTGGGCGTCGGCGGCGTCGGCGGACATACGGCGGAATTTTTGATTCGAAGCGGAATCGGCCAACTTACCGTAATGGACGGGGACCGTGTGGAGGAAACAAACGTAAACCGACAAGCGGTTGCAAACAGTACAACACTCGGCAGATTCAAAACGGAAGTTGCAAAGGAACTTTTACTCAAAATCAATCCGTCCGCTAGTATACGTTGCATCACGGAGTTTTTCGGGGAAGCAAACGTTTCGACGGTGTTCAGCGAAAAATACGATTTTGTGTTGGACGCAATCGACAGTGTGGATGCCAAGGTGCTGCTTATTCGCGAATGCGTCGAAAAAGGAATTCCGATCCTTTCCGCTATGGGCGCGGGAAATCGCTTCGGACTTCCGCGCTACACCGTTACGGATATCTACCGCACCCAAAACGACGGACTTGCAAAACGTATGCGAAAACGTTTGAGGGAATGCGGAATCCAATCCTTGCCATGTGTCGTGTGCGACACTCCGGCGGATAAATCGGACGGCGTGCCGAAAAGTATTTCCTATCATCCCGCAGCGGCGGCAACAGTGATGGCAGCATATGCGGTGAATTTTTTAACGGGAGATCTACCATGATTGAAAGAGGAAAAGTCATAAAAGTTTCGGAGGACAAAAAAACGGCAACAGTGCGTTTTGAACGAAAAAGCACCTGCGACAAATGCGGCATGTGTTCGTTCGGTCCGAAGGAAACGTTTATCGATTTGGAATTGGAAAATAAATTAAACGCAAAACCGGACGATGAAGCGGAAGTGGACATTACGAACGGTTTAGTGCTAAAAATGTCGTTGATTGTTTATGCCATACCGCTAGTGATCTCCTGTGTCGGTTTGTTAATCGGCGTGTTAATGAAACTTGAGGAGTGGTTAACATTTGTATTATTTATCGGCTTTTTGGGCATCGGCTTTTTGGTGTTACATTTTATCGACAAAAAGTATGCTAAAAACCTGAAAGCGCGGCCGGTTATGATAAAAATAATAGAGGAAAAAAACGCTGCCGAAGAAAATCTTCATTCGGATTTATCGGCGGGAAAAGAGAGGGAACGAAATGATTGATTTCAAAAGTATCAAACAAACAGACACGGAAATTTACGACATCTTCGAAGAAGAACTTTCCAGACAGCGCCAAAACATTGAATTGATTGCCAGCGAGAACTTTGTTTCGCCTGCGGTCATGGCTGCAATGGGGTCGCATTTAACGAACAAGTATGCGGAAGGATATCCGGGAAAACGCTATTACGGCGGTTGCTGCTATGTTGACAAGGCGGAAACGCTTGCAATCGAAAGAGCAAAAGAATTGTTCGGTGCGGATCACGCAAACGTACAACCTCACAGCGGCGCAAATGCGAATCTTGCTGTTTACTACGCATTTTTAAAACCGGGTGACACCATTCTCGGGATGAAC
>CAKPPA010000175.1 GCA_934177025.1 uncultured Clostridia bacterium | reverse complement strand
AAGGATCCGATGACTTCCACATTAGCTTCGGTCACGCGCTCCTTGATTTTTTCCAAAATTTGCTCGTTTGTGGTCGAAACCGTACCCAAAGCATTGATGACGTGAGGCGTGTCGACAACGTCGGCAAACGTCATGTCCATGTTTCGGTAAGGCATCAACGCCGCAACCAAGTCCTTTTCCTTTGCGATTTCATTGCGGATTTCCTGCAAGCGCAATTCGTTTTGCAAACTTTCCGCAACGACGCCGTTCAAAAGGTCATACTCCGTTTTGGATGCCTGCACGAATTCGTCGTAATTGATTTCCACAATGCTTTCCAGTTTGACTTTCCGTTTTTGAAGTTCCGTGTCGTTTTTGTCGGCATACTCCTTAAAATAACGGTTTGTCGTCGAAACCATGAACTTCATGCATTTTTTCAACTGCGCCATTTTGTTGCCGAGGGTTTCGTGCTTTTCCTCGTTTACCCGATGCGAAGTGAATTCCAATTCGTCGGTTTTTTTCAGATGCACGCAGTCCAACCGTTCCATCGCGTCCAACAGGGCTTTCTTTTCGCTGGTCAGCCCTATCAGAGTCAGTTTTTTCATTTTAACGATACTCATTCCTGCATCAGACTCCCGACAATGATCTCTACGGCGCGATCCAAATTTCCATTACATTTCGAGATGTAAGCATCCGCCTTTTTTCTGCCTTCCGCCATGATGGAGTCCGCCTCCTTTTCCGCGGCTGCCGATGCGGTTTCCTCGTTCTTTTTCGCAAAGAACTTTAAATCGGCAAGATTCTGTTCCGCCTGCTTTTCCGCTTGCGCTTCCGCTTCCGCCACGATCTCGCTTCCTTTTGCTTCGGCGTTTGAAAGCATGGTTTCCGCCTGCTTTTCCGCTTCAACAATCGATTTGACTACTTCTTTGACCATTTCGCTACTCCTCTGTTATCTTGTCCCGAACATTCTGTCCCCGGCGTCACCGAACCCCGGAACGATGTAACCTTTTTCGTCCGTTCCTAGGCCTATGGAAGCACAGTAAATTTCCACATCCGGATGTGCCTGCGTTAACAAACGCAATCCCTCCGGTGCGGCCAAAAGCGTGACGAAACGGATTTTTCCGCAGCCCGCCTTTTTCAGTTCTTCCGCCGCGCGTACCGCGGTAACACCGCTACTAAGCATCGGTTCCAAAACGAACACGTCGCTTTCCGCTACCGTATTCGGGAATTTTTTGTAATACAAAACCGCTTCCTTGGACGTCGGATCCTTGTAAATTCCGATGTGCCCTACCTTTGCAAAAGGCAGCAACGCCAAAAAGCCGTCGACCATCCCCAAACCGGCGCGCATAATCGGTACCAGAGTTAACTCCCTGCCGACAATCACCTTCGTTTTGACAATGCCCAACGGCGTGTCCATTTCGATTTCCTTCGTAGGTAAATTTCGTGTAAGTTCGTATGCCAAAAGCATCGACAATTCCTTGACGATGTCCTTAAAGTCCTTCGTAGATGTTTCCTTATCCCGTAACAGAGATATTTTATGCTCGATTAAAGGATGGTCTATCAAATGTACCTGCTTTTCCATTAGATCTCCTTCACTCCCGCTTCGTGCGCCGCAATTTTGTCCAACCGCCGTTGATGGCGGCCGCCTTCGTATGCGGTGTTTAAAAAGATGTCCGTAATTTCAAGGGCCTTTTTTTCGTCCGTAACGCGTGCTCCCATAGCAAGCATGTTCGCATCGTTGTGCTGACGGGTGGCTTGCGCAGTGAACAAATCGCCGCACAATGCGCAACGAATGCCTTTCACTTTGTTTGCGCATATGCTCATGCCTACACCTGTGCCGCAAATTAAAATGCCTTTTTCGCATTTTCCGCTTGCGACGCTTTCCGCACAAGGAAATGCAAAGTCAGGGTAATCGCAGGACTCCTCGCTGTAGGTGCCGAAATCCTTTACGGCATGTCCTTTTGCAAGTAGCTCGTCTTTCACCACTTCTTTCAAATGCAATCCCGCGTGATCGGAACAAATCGCTATAACCATAGTACTCCCCTTCCGGCGTCAGCCGCAAAGATTATATAAAAATCAAACC
>CAKPPA010000174.1 GCA_934177025.1 uncultured Clostridia bacterium | reverse complement strand
ATTTGTTGATGGCATCGTACGTGTCGAACCCTTCGCCCAACACTTCGCGAATGTCCGTAACCGTGACGAAACTGTCCGCATCGATTTCCTTTACCAAGCGCACTAAAATCGGCACTTCCTTTTGCGACACGACAATGTACAGCATGTTGCGCTCCACTTTCGTGTACGCGCCCTTTGCCGTAATGATTGTGGCACCGCGTTGCAATTTTTCCATTAACGTTTCGGCAATTTCCGGCAGTTGATCCGAAATGATGAAAACGGATTTGCCCGTTTGCCCGCCTTCCACAATGAAATTCGTCACAAAGGAACCGATGACGCCGAGCACAATGGCGTAAAGGGCTTCCTTTAAGCCGAAAATAAAGGAACTCGCAAACACAATGACGGCATCGATGATTAAAATCAGCACCGACATCCTTAAATGCGGAAATTTGATTTTTACAATGCTTGCCAACGTATCCGTTCCGCCGGTGGTTGCGCCTGCTTTCAAAACCATACCGGTGCCGAGCCCGCAAAGCGCGCCTGCGCAAAGCGTTTCCAAAAACATATCCTCCGACAAGGCAAGGAAGGAACTCGGCAAAAACGGGTAAACGTACTCGAACACCGCCAGCCCGACGGTTAGCACAATGGTGGCGTAAATGGTTTTGGACAAAAACTTAAACCCACGCTGCACGCCGCAAATAATGAATAGCGGAATATTCAAAACGGCGTTCGTCAGTGCCAGCGGCACTGCCCAGCCTATCCTACCGGTAAGATCCTTTAAAATGACGGCGATACCCGACACCCCGCCCGGCGCCATGTGCGCAGGATCCGCAAAAAACGCAACGCCCAAAGCCGTTAGTACCGAACCGATGAATATCGTTAACCAGTCACTTTTGTAATTGAGTTTTTTCATTGCTGTTTCTCCTTCCTTTTATCATATCATATCTGCTTTAAAAATCAACTTTTTCCGTAACGGTTGTTTTCGCGTCCCGTAAAATTTTTGCTTCTTTTGGCCTGTTTTGCCTGTTGTTTTTGCGTTTTTCGACGCTTTTCCCCCTTTTTGCGGCAACGAAAAACGGCGGTAAAGTTTTTGACCTTTTACCGCCGCAAAAGTCCTAAAAAGAAAAAAGCATAGAGATTCCCTCTATGCTTCCGGTAAATCGAATACTAATACTTTTGTGTACTCGTGGTCGATATCCTCCCGATCGAATTCGGCGGTGTCGCTTTCCAAATAAACGATGTCCTCCTCGTCGAACAGTTTTAAAAATTCGTCCACCTTGTCGATATCCAACTTGTTGTCCTTGGTTTTGTAGTGCATCGGAATGACGATGTCCGGCATTAAAGCGTCCACGTACTTTTTTGCTTCCTCCGCATCGATGGTGTAAGTTCCGCCGACAGGAATGAGCAAAATGTCCACCGGCATTAAATCCTGCACGATTTCAATGGTGCATTCCTCGCCGATGTCCCCCATGTGGCAGACGTCCAGCCCGTCCATACGGTACTTGAACACAATGTTTTCCCCGCGTTCCGCACCCTGCTCGTTGTCGTGATAGGTTTTTGTGCCCATCACCATGACGCCGTCGATTTCCGTGAAAATCGGCGAATCCACCAAACGATACGGTTTTTTGACTTTTGCAAGATAATCGTGATCCCTGTGGTGGTGCGATACCGTTACGATATCGGCTTCCGATACGGGCATTTCCATGCCCTTCAAACTGTAAGGGTCGGTTAAAACACTTGTTCCGGTGCTTTCGGTTAGTTTAAAGCAAGAATGCCCCAACCATCGAACTTTCATATTCTTTTCTCCTGTTGTTTTTGCGCGACGAGTTCCAACGTGTTGAAACTGTCGACACCCTGTATGCCTATCGTGTACTCGAGTTTAATTTTGAAATCCTGCTCGCTTTCCGACGTTTGGACTTCGAACGTGGTAAGATCGACGCTAAAACTGCCTTCCGGCGTCATAAAATCCGTTTGCATCGACTTGCCTTTTTCGAACACCATGGTAGTAACGGCATCCCCGATGCGGCTTAACGTAACGATGTCCCCCGAAACGCCGATGCGGCTGACGGTGTTGCCG
>CAKPPA010000173.1 GCA_934177025.1 uncultured Clostridia bacterium | reverse complement strand
CAAGAGAAGCGGTAATGAAATCCCAAAACTACGCTTACGTCGGAAGAAGACTTCGCAAACGTGATTTCCGTAGTTTGTGGATTGCTCGTATCAACGCAGCAGCACGTGCAAACGGATTGTCCTACAGTGCGTTCATGCACGGTTTGAAAGTCGCAAACGTGGATCTGAACAGAAAGGTTCTGTCGGAATTGGCAATTTCGGATGCACAAGCATTCGCAAAGTTGGCTCAGGTTGCGAAAGACAGCCTGAAACAGGCGTAAAAAAGGGAGCCTTCTTTTCGAAGAAGGCTTTTTTTATCATATGCAAAGAGAAATCATATCACCGGAAAATCCGTTGGTGGAGGAAACGCGCAAATTATTGCAAAAAAAATACCGTGATCGGGACGGATTTTACCTTATCGAAGGCGAAAAACTGCTAAAGGACGCTTTACGATTCGGAAAAACGCCGACACGCGTATTTGTGCAAAAAGGAACGGAAATTTGTGTGGAATTGCCGGAATCTTGCGAACAGTTTCGTGTAAGCGAACGCGTCATTCGTGCGTTGACGGATACGAAAACACCGCAAGGCATCGTAAGCGTTTTACGAAAGGTGCCCTTTCCGTTTGCTCTACCGCAAGGAAAAGGTTTGATTTTGGATCGTATTCAGGATCCGGGGAACCTAGGTGCAATTTTAAGGACGGCATGTGCTACGGGCTACAACGATGTGTTTTTAGTAAATTGTGTCGATGCCTACGCTCCGAAAACGATACGTGCGGCAATGTCGGCCCAGTTCCGGTTGCGCCTTTACGAAATTACCCAAACGGAAGCGGAAATCATTTTTCAAAGCGATACGGAAATTTATACCGCCGACATGAGCGGCGAAAATGTGTTTTCGGCAAAAACGGCGGAACGGCATTTTTTAGTTTTCGGCAACGAGGGGCAAGGTGTTAGCGAGGAATGGCGCAAACATTCCGCAAAAACGTTGCGATTACCGATGGAAAACGATTTGGAATCGTTAAACGTAGCGGTTTCGGCGAGTGTTATGATGTATATTTTGTGGAAAAACGGAGGAGATCACAATGTCCGGACATAGCAAATGGGCGAATATTAAGCATAAAAAGGCGAAAGGCGACGCGCAAAAAGGTAAAATCTTTACGAAAATCGGCAGAGAAATCGCCGTGGCCGTAAAAGCGGGCGGCAGCGACCCGAACTCTAACTCCAAATTGTACGACGTCATTCAAAAGGCGCGTATGAACAATATGCCGAACGACAACATTATGCGCAGTATCAAAAAAGCTGCGGGAGAGTTAGGAAACATCAACTATGAAGAAATGATGTACGAAGGCTACGGAATCGGCGGATCGGCCGTCATCGTGGAAACTCTTTCGGATAACAAAAATCGTACGGCAGGCGACGTGCGCTGTATTTTTGATAAGCACGGCGGAAGTTTGGGCACGAGCAATTGCGTATCCTTTATGTTCGATCGGAAAGGATTGATTGTTGCGGAACGGGAAGGCGGACTTTCCGAGGACGAAATTTTTGAACTCGCATTGGAGGCCGGAGCGGACGATATTCGCGTATCCGACGATATTTTCGAAGTATTTACTGCACCTGCGGCTTTTTCCGAAGTGCAAAAAAATCTGGCAGAAAAAAACGTCAGTATTTTGTCGGCGGAAATCGCTTGGATACCGCAAACAACCGTTTCGTTGGAAGGGGATAATTTAGCAAAATTCAATCGTATGCTGGATGCCCTGGAGGATAACGACGACGTGCAAAACGTTTATCACAACGTTGACCTTCCTGTGGAAGAGGAAGAGGAGTAATCCGATGCAAAAGAGCCGTAAGGCTCTTTTTTTGTGGTAAAAGGTTTCCGTAAGCACGTAGTGAAAAAACAAAAACATTGACTTGACGTTCCTTGAAATTTATGCCGAAAAAATTTTTCAAAATTGATATTTTATCGCATACTATTACAAACATAGTAATTTTAATTTCGTTTTTTTGCATCGGGTACAAGGGTTTTACGGAGTTTTAATTGACTTTCGCAATAATTCTTATTATGATTTGAACAAAGGATAGTAAAATCAT
>CAKPPA010000172.1 GCA_934177025.1 uncultured Clostridia bacterium | reverse complement strand
ATACATAACAATAATCCGATTTTTTTCATTACTCTTTTCACCTTAAACGTATCGTAAATATAACAAATTCCGTGTTTCTTGTCAATGAAAGGCGTAACGAGTTTTTTCACATGCAAAAGCGCGGGAAAAAAGCGGAATTTTTTTTGGAGCGTCAAACGAAACGTGCAGATTCCTAACACAAAAAAGGCGTTCCGCTTGCTCGCTGCGAAACGCCTTTTTTTACGTTCAAAATCCCTTACAACCGGCGAAAATCACGCACGGGTACGGGCTAATACATTTTGCCTACCACCCAATTCGAAAACCGAGTCGGTAAAATTTTGTTTAGCACCAAAAAGCAACGGTAACTTGCACCGACGCCGTACAACGGTTTGACGTTTTTTTTGTTTGCCAACCGAAACAAGCGTTTTGCAACGACGTTCGGTGTCATTCCGTTACGCTCGTCCTTTTCCATGGCTTCGACGGAACGGCGAATCCTGTCCTCGTACAGGCTGTTACCTTCCTCCTCCTTGACGCGCGCCGCAGTGAAGCCTGTGGCAACGTCGCCCGGCATTAATGCGGCAACCGTGATGCCGAATGGGCGCAATTCGTTCCGCAACGAAAGCGTTAATGCGTTGATTGCCGCTTTACTGGACGAGTAAAACGCCTGAAACGGAATCGGGAGATCTGCCGCAACCGAGGAAAGGTTTAAAATGCGACCTTTTGCCGGTCGCAACAGCGGCAAAGCGTAGCGAATGCACAAAAACGGGGCGAAAAAGTTGAGATCGAACAACCATTTTGCGCTTTTTAACTCCGTAAATTCCACCGCGCCGGAAATACCGCCGCCGGCATTGTTGATGAGTAAATCGATTTGAGGTTCCCTTTCCGCAATAAAACGGAAAGCGGAAGCAATTTCCTCCTCGTTGCAAAGATCGCAAGGGACGTGGATGCCTTCCTGCCCGCGATCCGTACGCGAAAGTTCGTAAACCTTCCACCCTGCCGCAACAAACCGCGCTACGGTCGCTTTGCCGATGCCGCCGCTGCCGCCGGTGATGACTGCAACTTTAGTCATAAATTCCCTCCTTTTTTAAAACCTTTACCAAAATTTCGAGTGCTTCCGCAAGCAGTGGTTCCGTGTGCGTTGCCATGTAACTGGTGCGGAGCAACGACTGCCCTTCCGGTGTTGCCGGCGGAATGACGGGGTTGACGTAAACGCCCGCTTCGTACAATTCCTCGGTGAGGCGGAAGGTGCGCATCGTGTCGTAAGTTAGGATTGGGATAATCGGCGTTTTGCCCTCGCAAATGGGGATACCCGCCCTTTTTAAGCCGTTTCGCATGCCTTCCGTTAACGAAAGCAAGTGTTCGGGAAGTTGCGGATTTGCTTTTAGCACCCGCAAGGCTTCCAATGCGGTGGCGCAACATGCCGGCGGAATGGACGCGCAAAAAATAAACGGGCGGGAAAGATGGCGAACGTAGTCCACCACTTTTTTCGAGCTGACCATGTAGCCGCCGAGGCTCGCCAACGATTTGGAAAACGTGCCCATAACGATGTCGATTTGATCCGTCAACCCAAAATACGCTGCCGTACCGCGACCGCCCGGGCCTAACACTCCCAGTCCGTGAGCATCGTCCACCATGGTGCGCGCGCCGTATTTTTTTGCAAGGCGCACGATGGTAGGTAAATCCGCAATGTCCCCGCTCATGCTGAAAACGCCGTCCGTGACAATGAGTTTTCCGCAATCCTCCGGAAGTTTTTGCAAAATACGTTCCAAGCCTTCCATGTCGTTGTGCCGATAGCGCACCATGCGCGCATAACTCAATTTGCAACCGTCGTAAATACTTGCGTGATTTTCGCGATCGCAAATGATGACGTCGTTTGTGCCGGCAATGCAACTTAAAATCCCTAAATTGCTTTGAAAGCCGGTGGAAAAGGTGACGGCATCCTCATAGCCGAGGAAATCCGCCAATTCCCGCTCCAATTCCGTGTGAAGCGTTAACGTGCCGTTCAAAAATCGTGATCCGCTGCAGCCGGAACCAAACTTTTCCAGTGCTTTTATCCCTGCTTCGATTACCTGCGGATGGGAAGTTAAACCAAGATAATTGTTGGAACCCAACATGATCCTGCGCTTTCCTTCCATCACGACTTC
>CAKPPA010000171.1 GCA_934177025.1 uncultured Clostridia bacterium | reverse complement strand
TTGCTGATGTACGTGAATCTGTACGACGACGTGCTGGACGAAGGCAATTTTAAAAAGAAAATCGCATTAAAAACACTGCGGAAGTATTACAAAAAGGCAAAAAAACTTTATCCCGAAATGGACGAGGCAATTTGGCGGACGTATTTGCAATTGCGCCATTTGGAAAAGGAAAATTGCGAAATTCTCGACGAAGTGTGCCACCCGTTTGCGGAGTTAAGCCGCGTGTTTTGTAGCATCATTTTAGGGGACAAAAGCAACGAGTACGTCGAAAACCTGTGCTACAACCTCGGCAAGTGGATTTACCTTATCGACGCCTTGGACGATTTGGAAAAGGATGCGAAAAAAAATCGCTACAATCCGCTGATTCGTTGTTTTGGCGGGTACACCTCGACGGAAGCGTTTTTGCAAACGCACGAGGAAACGCTGCGTTTTGTGTTTTACACAACGTTGAATAAAATTGCGGAATCGTTTAACGATTTGGAATTAGGCAAATATATCTGCGTACTGAAAAACGTCATTTACGTTTCCATACGCGAAAAAACAAAACAATTATTGAACCGTTATCAAAAGGGAGAGCAGCATGAACAATCCTTATGAAATCCTCGGGGTAAGCGAATCCGCTTCGAGGGAAGAGATTCAACAAAAATACACGGAATTGAAAAAAAAGTATTCCGAACTGCGTTTCGAAGCGGGGGACGTCGGCGAGGACGCCGCCGAAAAGCTGGAGCAAGTCGAAGTTGCTTACGCCGATATTTTGCGGGAACTTGAAAAAAAGGAAAACGAAAGTAAATTCGGCGACGCTTACGGGGCAGTGGAGGAATTAATTCGAAAAGGCGATCTTACAGGGGCGCAGCAAAAATTGGATGACGTCAGTTCGCGCGATGCGGAATGGCACTATTTGCAATCCATTGTGTTTTACAAAAAAAATTGGTTTTTGGAAAGCAAAAAGCAGTTGGAGTTTGCTTTGAGTTTGGATCCGAAAAACGAAAAATATCAAACGTCGTTAAAAAAATTGACGCGACTTTTGGCAAGCAACACCATTTCGCCGGAACAGTTGAAAACGAAGGATACTCCGACGTCGTCCGCACCGAACCTTGCGGGCGGAGCATCGCCTTGCACGGGCAGTTGCTGCACCGATTTGTGCTTGGCGGATTGTTGTTGCGAATGCATGGGCGGGGATTTAATCCCTTGTTGCTAAAATGAAGCCGGTTAAGCGCATTGCCATGAGCGGCATCGGGACGGCACTCGGCGTCCTGTGCTTAATGGCGGTGGTGTACCTTCCTACCATGAACGTTGCCTTTTCCTTCCTTGCGGGGGCGTGCGTAACGTTGAGCTTTTTGGCAGATTTTCGCAGTTGGGGTTGGTCGCTCCTCAGTTTTTTTGCGGCGGCGACGCTTGCCGTCGTGCTGACGGGCAACGTGGTGGAACTCCTTCCATTTTGCGTGTTTTTCGGCCCGTTTGCGTGGCTGAAATTGTTGGTGGATGAAAAAATCCCCGTTCGTGCGGTGCGTTGGGTGCTAAAGTTCGTTTGGGTCAACCTGAGCCTTGTCGCTATGTACTTTTTGTTCCGCACCTTTTTGTTAAATGCGGAGGAATTTGAGGCGTTTGTGCGGCAGTATTGGTGGCTGACGCTACTTGTGGTAAATCTCCTTACCGTCCCGTACGATTATTTCCTAAGGGAAACGAACGCGTTTTTAAAAAAGTATTTGGCAAAATTTTTCAACCGTCCCTAAAAACGTAAAAAGCGGCAGTGGTTTCGGTAAAAATGCGATTTTTTTAAATCGATTGCGACGATTCGGAACAGGATTGCGGTGGAATGAAAAACGGTGCCGAAAAGGTGCCGAAAATAAAATAACACAAAAAGGAGAAACTCTTTCGGTTTCGCCTTTTTTCTTTTTGTCGGTTTTGAATAGGGAAGTAAGGGGGCGCAACGTAAACCGCCGCGGGAAAAGGCGTGAAAAAACTTTAACCGGTTTTTTACGCTACGTTCAGGCTGTTTTCATTTGTTTTACATAAGGAAAAAGTACACTACACTTAACGAAACGGAACACCGTTCGGAAAACCTTCTCCTCTTGATAAATGCCCGCCGGAAAGCGGCGGGCATCCCGAAAGGGAAAATCACGGAACGTTTAGGTAGTGT
>CAKPPA010000170.1 GCA_934177025.1 uncultured Clostridia bacterium | reverse complement strand
ATACCCATTTTTGTCGCCAACTCAAAGCCGTTTACCGGCACGCAGCTGACATTATACTTAATAAACAAATTCACGATTATTTTTTTAATTTCCTCATATCTATTATGAGATAAAGAAATTTCCACTTATACTTCCTCCCCAAATAAAGCATTGATAAGTTCTTTTTTCTCGGATTCCGTCATAGATGATGCATTTCGGGCAATCAACCTGCGAACTCGCGGATAATCAAAATCATCCTTTTCGATGCCAAGTAAATAATCGGATGTTGTGTGCAATGCAGTAGCAATATTTGCAATCATCTCCGGTTTAGGATCCCGCTCGCCGGAAACATACCTTGAAATAACGCCTTCTGTAACGCCAATTTCCAATGCCAATTCTTTTTGAGAAATACCTTTTGTTCGTATAGCGTTTAGGATTCTTTGCCCTAACTCTTTTCCCATATCTGGTACCTCCTTTAAGTTACAAATGCATAATATCGTATACTTGCCATTTTGTCAAGATGTGTTGCCAATATTTTTGCGCATAAAAAATCGACATCTTCGATTATCTCGAAAATGTCGACTTTTTCATACTGGAGCGAGAGACGGGAATCGAACCCGCGAAAACCGGCTTGGGAAGCCGGCGCTCTACCATTGAACGACTCTCGCAGAGTAAAGGTATCATAACAAATTTTTTGCGGATTTTCAAGTAATTTCCCCTGATTTACTCCAAATTTTTTCGAGCGACTAGGTTTTACCCCGCACGAGGGAGGCAAAACACCCCTTACAAACGGGCGTAAAACTCCCGATTGTGCCGACACGCCGCCGAATGCGGTTTGCAAACCTCCGCCAAGCGATTGTATTCCTTGGCTTTTGCGACGTCGCCCAGCCAATAAGAACAAACGCTTAACTCCAAATACGGCACATAGTCGTAGCAATCCTTTAACACGAATGCGCCGCTTCGGTAATTCGGTGTTTTGCCCAATGCCGCCGTAAACCAATATGCCGCAAAAGCCCACTCTTTGCGGGACTCGTAGTAATAGCCTAATTCGCAACAGATTTCCGCCCGAGGCAAATCGTAACAAAAACTTTCGTACAATGCCTGCACCGCACTTTGGTCGCAATGCAATTTTCGCAACGCATAGTACAAAAATTTACACGCTTCGATGCGATTTTCCGTCCAGCCGTCCGCCCGATGCAAATAGCGGCGTAGTTCCTCGGCCGCTTCGGCATAATCGCCGTGATAAAACAATTCCGTACCGTAGTAAAAGTGTTCGCGGGCGTTCCATGCGCGCGACGCTTTGATTTTACGCAAAATGCGCAAATTGCGCTCCCCGTCGGATGGTTTTTGCTTTTTGTGCGAAATTGCGGCATCCCGATACCAACAGTTTTGCCCGACCGTAATCGTTTCGTGCACTTCGCCCACCCAGCGGAATTTTGCGTCGTTTTTGACAATGCGCTCCCGATAATAGGAAAACGTGGGGTTCCCTGCCGCATCGAAATTCGTGTGGTACAGTAAATACACCGCATCGACGGCGGGCGTTAATTCCCTTTTGAGTTGTTGCAAACGTTTGAAATCCTCGCGTTCGATGACGTCATCCGCATCCAGCCACATTAAAAACGGTTTTGTGGCTTTTTGAAAGGAAACGTTTCGCGCGGCCGCAAAATCATCCGCCCAAGGGATTTCGTACACGCAATTCGTAAATTGCCGTGCGATTTCCAACGTGCCGTCCGTGCTGCCGGTGTCCACAATGACGATTTCGTCCGCCAACGTGCCAACACTTGCAAGGCATCGCGCCAACACGTCCGCCTCGTTGCGCACGATCATACATAAACTTAATTCCGCCATCGTTGCGTCGAGGGGCTTAAAATTGCCCCTCCTCCAAAATGCGATATTTTTGTAGCATCGGCACGCACTCGGCACAAGGGCTGCGCAAAAATACGTTGAGAAAGGCAGGTTCCTCCGCAACGCTCTGCCACATTGCCATGACGCAATACCCTTCCGGAAAAACAAAGGCGTTTTGAAAAACGTGCTCCGTATCGTAAACATACAACTGACAAAAACAGCCGTTGTCAATGAGGGAAACGCCCTGATACCCTGCCGCTACGACTGCGGCGGTAGCACTTTTTTCCAACGGCACTGCCGACACGCAAACAACTTCCCCC
>CAKPPA010000169.1 GCA_934177025.1 uncultured Clostridia bacterium | reverse complement strand
GCACCGGTGTTACCGACGTTAACGGGCGGAAATGTTTTGTTAATCGACTGCGGAGCAAACGTGGATTGTAAGCCGAACATGTTAAAGGACTTCGCGCTTATGGGAAACGCCTACATGAAATCCGTCCTCAACGTCAAGGAACCGCGCGTTGCGCTTTTATCCAACGGCACGGAGGATTCGAAAGGAAACGAATTGACGCATGCAGCGTTTGAAATTTTAAAAACTTTGCCTTTGAATTTTGTCGGAAACATGGAAGCAAGGGACCTTACGTCCGGCAACTACGATGTTGTCGTTACGGATGGCTTTGCAGGCAACGTGGCGTTAAAAGCCAGCGAAGGCATTGCAAATATGATGCTGAAACTGATTAAAAACGAAGTTTACAAAACGGCAAAAGGAAAACTCGGCGGCTTACTGTTGAAGGACTCCTTCCGAAACGTAAAAAAAGTAATGGACTACAACGACAAGGGCGGCGCGCCGTTTTTGGGTGTGAAAAAAATCGTCATTAAGTCGCACGGGAGTTCCAAGGCATCGTCGATTTACGGCTCGATTTTGCAAGTTTTAAATATGTACGAAAATCAACTGATTTCGAAAATTGAAGAAGCTCTTTCGGCGACGGCGGAGACAAAAGCGGAATGAGTAAAGTTTTTAAATACAACTTGGAGCAAAAAATCGGTTACCCGTTTAACGACTCCCAACTGATGATTACGGCGTTTACGCACTCGTCATACGCAAACGAGCACAGTGGGGAAAGTAACGAACGCTTGGAGTTTTTAGGGGATTCCATTTTAAATTTTGCGGTAACGCAGTTTATGTACAATCATTATCCGGATAAGGATGAGGGTGTGTTCAGCAAGGTGCGCAGTCGAATTGTTTCGACGGAAACCATTTCACAAATCGTGGAGGAAAAGCAACTACACCTTTATCTGCTTTTGGGCAGCAGTGAACACAAAGCAAGCAAAATGTCAAAAAAGAAAATGCACGCGAATTTGTTTGAGGCGATTGTCGGCGCGGTGTTTTTGGACGGCGGGCTGGAAAAAGCTATTAAATTCGTGTTGGGGCATCTTGCGGAAAAAATCGAATTGTTTATTAATTCCGATTTGATTTCGGATTACAAAACGGCATTGCAGGAGTTAATTCAAAAACGCAAGGGCGACACGTTGAAGTACGTGTTGATAGCGCGCGACGGGCCGGATCACAGCCCTGAATTTACGTATGCCGCGGAGATCAACGGCGAAATTTACGGGATAGGCAAGGGAAGTAGCAAGTCTTCCGCGCAGTTGGAGGCATCGAAAATTGCGTACGAAAAGTGGAACGAAAAATTAACGGCGGAACATAAATGAATTTAAAAAAATTGGAAGTTTACGGCTTTAAATCTTTTGCCGATAAAATCGAATTAAAATTTGATTACGGAATTACAGGTATTGTCGGCCCGAACGGTTGCGGAAAAAGCAACGTTGCCGATTCCATACGTTGGGTTTTAGGGGAGCAGAGCGCAAAAATGATGCGCGGCAAAGGCATGCAGGACCTAATTTTCAACGGAACGGAACACCGTAAGTCAATGAGTTATTGCGAAGCGTCCATGTACTTCGACAACAAAAATCGCATTTTTCCGATTGATTTCGACGAGGTTGTTATATCTCGGAAATTATATAAAACGGGCGAAAGCGAATATTTGTTAAATCGAAACAAAGCCCTGTTAAAGGACATTACCGCGCTTTTAAGGGAAGCGGGATTGGGGCGCGAAGGCTATTCCATTGTTGGACAGGGTCGAATCGACGCAATTTTGAATTCGAAACCGGAGGATCGCCGCGCTATTTTCGAGGAAGCACTCGGGATTTCGAAATTTCGTGTAAAAAAAGAAGAAACGGAACGTAAGCTGGAAAAAACGCGCGAAAACATGGCGCGCAGTTACGATATTTTAACGGAACTGAATCGACAGCTGACTCCGTTGAAAAAACAATCGGAAGACGCAAAAAAGTATTTGGAACTACGCGATCAACTGAAATATCACGAAGTAAACACATATTTGTACAATTACGACAATGCCAGCCAACAAAAATCCATCATCAAGGAACGAATTAAGGCGTTGGACGAGGAGTACAACTTTGCGGATTTAAAGTACGTCGAGGCATTCGATCGGTACGAACAGGCGTTGGA
>CAKPPA010000168.1 GCA_934177025.1 uncultured Clostridia bacterium | reverse complement strand
TCCTTTCGCTGGACGGCACAACGGGCAGCGTTTACGAAGGGCAAATTCCGATGATCGAAGCGGGCGAAAGCGGCAACTTCGGCACCATGATGCAATGGGCGGATCGGTATCGTCGCCTCAAGGTGCGCACCAACGCCGACACCCCGCGCGATGCGGCGCAAGCGGTAAAATTCGGTGCGGAAGGCATCGGGCTGTGCCGCACGGAGCATATGTTCTTCGAGGCGGATCGCATTAAAGCAATGCGCGAAATGATTGTTTCCGACTCGGTGGAGGAACGTGTCAAAGCATTAAACAAAATTCTGCCGATGCAACGGAAGGATTTTGAAGGAATTTACGAAATCATGGGCGAGCGTCCGGTAACCATTCGGTTTTTGGATCCGCCTCTGCACGAATTTTTGCCGCACACCGACGAGGACATCGCCGAGCTGGCAAAGGAAATGCACTTGTCCTTCGAGCAACTGAAGGAAAAAGTCGTGTCGTTGCACGAATTTAACCCGATGCTCGGTCACCGCGGATGCCGCCTTTCCGTCACTTTCCCTGAAATTGCGCAAATGCAAACGCGTGCGGTAATCGAAGCGGCAATCAACGTGTCCAAACGCAAAGGAATCCAAATTGTTCCGGAAATCATGATTCCGTTGGTCGGCGAAAGAAAGGAATTGAATTATGTCAAATCCTTTGTCGACGAAACGGCAAAAAAAGTGATGGAGGAAAACAATTTCGAATTGAAGTACTTGGTAGGCACAATGATCGAAGTCCCTCGTGCGGCATTAACGGCGGACGAAATCGCGGAAAGTGCGGAATTCTTCAGTTTCGGCACCAACGACTTAACGCAAATGACCTTCGGCTTCTCCCGCGACGACGCGGCGAAATTCCTCACGGATTACTACGATCGGAAAATTTTCGAAAGCGATCCGTTTGTAAGGTTGGACGTGGACGGCGTCGGGCAGTTGGTGGAAATGGCTGCGAAAAAAGGAAGGGCAAAACGCGAGGATTTGCACCTCGGTATTTGCGGCGAACACGGCGGCGATCCGAGTACCATCGAATTTTGCCACAACGTCGGGCTGGATTACGTTTCCTGCTCCCCGTTCCGTGTGCCGATTGCACGTTTAGCGGCAGCGCAGGCTAATATTCGCAAGCCTAGGTAAAGCAAAAATAGCCGAAAATGGCTAAAAAGCACTATATTTTACAATAAAACGTCAGGAAGGCAATCGTTCTTGCAAAAGACCGGTTGCCTTTTTTCTTACTTTTTCTCGATTTAGAACAAAAAAACATCCTGAAAAAGGTGGGTGGTCAGCGCTTTTTTACACACGGCAATAGGTACTGCTGTATCATAAAGGGGCAAGAAAAAGGAGATTTTTATGGTAAATTATAGGCTAATTATCGAATATCATCAAAAAGGAAACAATAATACGCAGATTGCTACCCTTTGCAGTTGTTCCCGAATGACTGTTTGGAAAGTTTTGGACAGAATAAAGGATATGGAAATTTCAATAGAGAAGTTATTGAAATTAGACAACGAGGAATTGAAGCGTATTATCTTTCCCGAATATATGAAGAAGGGAAAAGGTTTTCTGCTACCCGATTTCAAATGGGAAGAATTTCAAATGAGGAAACATCAATCTTCGCTTCGGTTATGTTGGAGAAGATATTGCAAACGCGCTTTGAAACAAAATCTTAAAGCGTATAGTTGGGCAAGCTTTGTTTTCTTCTATGGTCAATTTCGTAAGCCGTGTTCTGATGAAGATGATCCAAAAGATAAAGTGAGAAACAAGTTGAAACACTACAATTTGATGTTGTCGTATTGCAATCCAAACGGCGAGCAATATCAAAAGTTAAAGAAAGAAAAGGAAGAGTGGCTTAAATCACTACACCTTGACGAAAGCAAAATAGTAGACAAAACCTATGAGTTATAGGATAGTCAATAATTAAAAATGGAATTTATATATACAAAACGATAACAGAAAACACCATTCAAATGATAGCATAAAGTCGGATATTCGTAAAAGAACATTCGACTTTTTGATTTAATATAAGAAAACAGAAAGAGAGAACAATGCAAAAGTTTTCTCTTTTTTATGCCGTTTTGAGGGGTGATTTCCTGTTTGCAGTGAGAAAAATTATAATAAAAATAGTAAAGATAAAGGAAAACTTATGAAATATAAAGAATGTTTGTATGAGATGTTTAGGTAACTAATAAATAAATTAAGTTACCCTA
>CAKPPA010000167.1 GCA_934177025.1 uncultured Clostridia bacterium | reverse complement strand
GCTTAAAAGAGTTTACCGATCCGACGGACGAGGAACTCCCTCCGACGTTATTAAAAAACAATAAATTAGTGGCTCCGTTCGAAGTAGTTACGAATGCAAAATCCATTCCGAACTACCGCGAAGCGGATCCGAACCTTTGGGTAGCCATCTTTTATTTCATCTTTTTCGGCATCATCGTCGGGGACTCCGTGTACGGCTTTTTAATGTCGGTCGGTTGTTTGTTGGCGTTGAAGTTTATGAAATTCCGCGGCACGACAAAATCCATGATTGCGATTTTCGGCATTTGCGGTTTCAGTGCGATTGTTTGGGGCGTTTTGTTCGGTAGCTACTTAGGCTTGGAAGGAATGCCTGCACCGTTACTGCTGAATCCGATTGAGGATCCGTTAATGGCAATCGGCTTGTGTATCGCGCTCGGGGTACTGCAAATCATGTTCGGTATCGGGCTGAAAGGCGCTCGCGCCATTCGGGAAAAACGCATTATCGATGCGTTGTGCGATGCCGGCACGTGGCTGTTGTTTTTCGTCGGTGTTATCGTTATGGCATTGGGAATGCTGCTGCAAGTGCCGAATCTCGATTCGGTCGGCTTAATCATCATGGCAGCCAGCATCGGCTTAGTCATTTTGACGGCAGGTCGCAAAAACAAGGGTATCTTCGGCAAAATCGTGGGCGGCTTCGGCGGGGCATACGGCATCGTCAACTACCTGAGCGACATTTTAAGTTACTTAAGGTTGTTCGGTTTGTGCTTGTCCAGTGCCGTAATTCAAATGGTGTTCAACACCATTGCGAACATGTTGTTCGGCGGAACGGGGCTCATGGCAGTCATCGGAACGCTGTTCGGACTCATCGTAATGTTGATCGGACACGGAATGAACCTTGCGTTAAACGTTTTGGGTGTTTACGTGCACGACGGACGTTTGCAACAGGTGGAATTTTTCGATAAGTTTTTCGAGGGAGAAGGGTACGCATTCCGTCCTTTCGCCGGCGAAACTTTATATACAGAAATCAATAAATAATTTACTTGGGAGGAAAATTATGTTCACTTTAGGTCATGTTTTGGCATTTGCTGGAGCAACATTGGCATGTTTGGCTTGCGGGGTTGGCTCGTCTATCGCAGTCGGTAGAGCGGGTCAGGCGATCAACGGCGTACTGGCGGAAGCACCGGAAACGAAAGGTTTGACGGTATTCCAATTGTTGCCGTCGTCTCAGGCGATTTACGGAGTGCTGGTTGCGTTCCTTATTTTGCTTCAATGCGGAGCGTTCGGCGGATTGAAGGAAGTTTCCGTCGATGCAGGTCTCGGATACCTCTTGGCTGCACTGCCGATTTCCGTTGTAGGTTTCGCAAGTGCGATTTGGCAAGGAAACGTCGGTAATTCCGCAATTCGTTTGTTGGGAAAACGTCCGGAAGCAAAACCGTTGTTGACGGCAGCCGTGGTGGAAACGTTTGCAATTTTCGCATTGCTGATTTCCGCTTTGATGGTATTGATGGGAGTTCAACTGTAATCCGGAATCGGGTACATTGAAATTTTTCGGGAGAAATTATGAGCGGAAAAGAAGCGATAATTGAAAAAATTCTTGCTCAGGCAGAAGAATTGTGCGCAAAAACGTTGGAAGACGCCGAACAAAAAGCGGCGTCCGTCCTTCAGCGCTCTGCAGAGCAAATCGAAAGTAAAAAAGCGGCTGCGGAACAAAAAGCAACCGAGGATGCGGCGGAAATTTTGCGTCGCAGAAAATCCGTTGCAGATCTCGAAGTCCGCAAATATCAATTGACGGTAAAACAACAATTGATGGATACCGCTTTCCGTAAGGCTCATCAATCCGTCTTGGAAATGGATGACAAGACGTATCTCCAACTGATTTCGAAATTATTGATAAAATATGCGGAAAACGGGGAAACGCTGACCGTCGGCAAAAAAGACGCTAAGCGTATCACGCAGGACTTTGTGGATAAAACGGTGAAAAACAAAAAAATCACCGTCTCCTCCCTTCAGGGGGATTTCGAGGGCGGCTTTGTGCTGTCCGGCAACGGGTACGACAAAAACCTGACGCTCAAAGTTTTGCTGGAAAGCGTTCGTTCGGAGCTGGAGCCGAAGATCGCCGCCGTATTATTCGAGGTGAAATAGCATGCCTCAGCAAAGCAATTACATTTACGCCAACAGTCGCGCTTCTGTTTTGGAGGTTCGGCTTCTCAATGCGGAAAAGTACAATCGCATGATCGATGCCGCCAACGCGGAGGACGCGCTGAAGG
>CAKPPA010000166.1 GCA_934177025.1 uncultured Clostridia bacterium | reverse complement strand
CCCCAAAAGATGCCCGCAACCGCGATTAAAATCAGCGGGAAAAACTTGATGAACGTTGCTGCGTTTTGCATAATTCCGCCCAAACGTGCGGACAGGATGTTACACAAAAACAAAAGCAACATACAGCCCAAGCCGACCAAAACTTGCACTTCCAACGTGAAATCGACGTTGAACAACAAGCCGATGTAATTGCTGCTTACCCACGATACGACGACCGTAATCGTAGGAGTGTAAACGAACGTTTGAAACCAACCGAAGCCCATAGCTAATCCGCGGTTGGTGAATTCCTCAAAATACGTTACAAGTCCACCCGGTTTATCCGTTCGCGAAGCCAATTCGCTAAGCGTTAAACTACCAAACACAATTGCGACTGCACCGATGATAAACACCAACACAGCCAAAAACACATTGCCGTCCGTCGCGCGCAAAATACTGGAACTTTTAAAGAAAATTCCGGAGCCGACTACGATACCGACAATCATCGTTACTGCGGTCAATAGACCGTACTTCTTTTCGCTCATACTTCTCCCCCGTACGATTTTTTCTTACGTACGTTTTTTAGAGTAACATAGTCTTTTGCAAGTGTCAATATAAAATAAAACTTCGGTTCCCGTAATTTTTAATCTTTTTTACGATTGTCTTTTTCGCCTCTCTTTTTGCCCTACCGCCAAACGATTCTTTTAAAAAATAACGGCACAGGTATGCATAAAAAAAGGACGGCTTTTCCGTCCTTTTAAGGGATATCGATTTCCCTTTCCTTCACTTTTGGTTTTTGGAAAGCGTTTTTAAGGCTTCTGCCACGTTTTGCGGCACGTATGCCGAAAAATCAAGCCCGTACTGCCAAAGTTCCTTTACTCCGGACGAGGACAAATGCGCAAACTTGCCGTCCGCATTTAAAAACAAGGTTTCGAGCCCTTTTAATTCCCGATGATATGCAGCCATATCCTTTTCGTACTGCCAATCGCGTTCGTTACGCAGCCCTTTTACGATGACGTCAACCTGATAGGTTTCGCAAAAATCCGCAAGTGCGCCTTCCCAATGCACTGCCGTAACGTTCGGCAAGGCTACCGTGTTTTCGCTTACCAATTTTAACCGCATTTCCGACGGGAACAGATAATTTTTGCTCGGGTTGTGTAAAACGGCAACGTACACGCGGTCGAAGAGTTTTGCCGCACGCCGAATTACTTCCAAATGTCCGTTTGTAATCGGATCGAAGGATCCCGCAAAAACTGCTTTCATTTCCACCTCAAAAAACTCAATCGTACGATGCCGATTTTGCGGCAATCGTAAACTTCGAATGCATTGGAATCCGCAATTTCCTCGTCCGCCGTATGTTCGCACACAACGACGCCGCCCTGTTCCAAAAGTTCGAATTTCGCAATGCCGTTCAGTGCCGCTTCGTAATACCCCGCCCGATAAGGTGGGTCCACGTAAATTACGTCGAACTTTTTTCCCTTGAGCAACGAAAGCGCATCGCGAAAATCGGTTTTAAAAACTTCGGCGGATAAAGAAACGGAACGCAGATTTTTTTCCAAAAGTTTTCTGCATTCCGCATTTTTTTCCACAAATACCACTTCGCTCGCGTTGCGGCTTAATGCTTCGATTCCGATGCTCCCGCTTCCGGCAAACAGATCCAAAAATCGACATCCGTTTAGGCGCGGGGCTAAAATGTTAAACAACGTTTCCTTCACGCGATCCAACGTCGGGCGTATCGTCGCGTCCGTAGGCGAACTTAATTTTTTGCCGCGGAATTTTCCGCTAATGACGCGCATTTAACGCAAAACCCTCGTCGGCGTGATGACCATATCCATTTTTACGTCGTTTGCTTCGACAGGAATGCTATCCGCAATTTGCTCGTCGAAAGCCAACGCTACTTTGAAAATTTTGGTGCCTTTTAGGAAATTGTCGAAATAACCTTTTCCGTACCCGATACGATTGCATTCCGCATCGAACACGGTGCCGGGGATGACTGCCAGATCGATCGATTTTTTGCTGACTTCCTTGGAATCGTCCTTCGGTTCGCAGATGTCGTAGCGGTTTTTTACCAAATTTTCGAAACTGTTAATTTCAACCGCAATCATCTGCCCTTCCTCCTGCACCACAGGGACACAAACGTTTTTGCCCGTGGCGAGTGCGTATTCGATTAACAGGCGGGTTTCCACCTCGCTGTTGTAGGACAAATAAATCAGCACGGTGTTGCTGTCCTCGAATTCCTTTAAAGAAACGACTTTTTCAAAAATCACTTTAGAAGCCAAAGTACGAGCTTCCCGATCCAAATTTTTACGCATATTCAATTTTTCTTTCCTCAATTCAGATTTTGTCATACCCCTACCT
>CAKPPA010000165.1 GCA_934177025.1 uncultured Clostridia bacterium | reverse complement strand
GCAGGAGTGCCTTTTTGTAGCCACAAAACGACTTTTTCCACACGAAACGAAGGTGCGGAGCGTTGTTTTAACCGAAAGTTTTTTAGCGGAATACGCTTTTGATACGTACCGCTTACGACAAGGTTTTTCCCTTCCGCAACAACGCGAATTTTGACGGCGTTCCATAAATTACACGGGCGTACCGTAACGTACAACGCTTGCTCCGACGGGACTGCCGTAACCAAAGTAAACAATCGCACCGGAAACAACAGTACAAGTAAAAAAAGTAGCCCGCATAAAATCCCGATCCACAGCGTCATACTGCGGTTGTTCCCTTTTCCCGAATTTTTAAACCGTGCTTCGCGCGTTTTCGGCATAAAAAAGAATGCTTCGTTTTTTGAAGCATCCCGATGTGTTTGTTGGTTGCGTTGTTGGGCTTTCCTTCGCTTTACACCGTATTTTGATGGTGTACAAACGAAGTTACTCCACTTCCGTTACTTCCTCCCCCTGAAGAAATTCCGGAACTTCCTCCTCCTTTTTTAGCGGATCGAATTCCGTATCCCGATTGGAATTGTACAAATCCGTTGTTGTTGCCATGGTTTCACTTCCGAGGAGTTTAATCCGATTCAAAAGTTCCTCGTAGTCAGGAAGTTCGTCCAAATCGCTTAAGGCGAATCTTTTCAAAAACTCGTCCGTCGTGCCGAACAAAATCGGTTTGCCGACGGCGTCCTTCCGCCCGACCATTTCGATTAGCCCCATTTTGGAAAGGTTTTGCACCGCATACGTGCTATCAACTCCGCGGATATCCTCCACTTCCAAGCGCGTCACCGGCTGCTTGTAAGCGATGATTGCCAGCGTTTCCAGCATGGCTTTCGTCAGCTCCTTTTCCATGACGGGGTTCAGCACTTCCTGCACTTCGCGAATGTTGTTCGGATTGGAACACAACTGCAATTTTCCGTTGAATTCCATAAGATTGATGCCGCATTCCTGCGCGTTATACTTTTGTTTCAGTGCTTCGACCGCCGCGCGAAATTCCTTTTTCGTTACCGTTAATTTCCCGATGATGTCGCTTTCCTCGACCTGCTTGCCGGCAACAAACAGAATCGATTCCAAAATACTAGTCAATTTCGTCGTTGTCATAATTTCCTTCTCCGTTCAGTTCGTCCGTTTTGACGATTTCGATATCTTCAAATGCGTCCGCCTGCGTTACTTTGAGTTTTTGTAATTTTATGAGTTCCAGCATTGCCGAAAACGTAACGACAACTTCGTTTAGCGTAATACGTTCGTCGAACAGTTCCGAAAACAAAATACGGCCGTTTTCCAACAAAATGCTTGTGATAAAATTCATTTTTTCCGCAACCGAAAAACTGTCCTTTTTGATTTGTTTCGGTTGCAAACGATCGAGTTTTTTGACCTCGATTTTGTTTAGCATGTGCGCAAAAGCATCCAAAAGATTTTCGAGAGACATATCTTTTGCGACATAGCGGACTTCCTTCAACGCCTCCGACGGATCCTTGTACAACCGATCCACCGACTCGATTTCCTTCAGTTTGCCCGATGCCTCCTTTAGCATGTTGTACTCCTGCAACTGCCGAATCAGGATTTTTTCCGGCGCTTCCTCGCCTTTGTCCAATTCCGGCATGACCGGCAACAATTTACGGGATTTGATTTCCATCAACGTTGCGACCATTGCCATATATTCGCCTGCCTTGTCGACGTCCAGCGTGTCCAGCTCGTTCATAAACGCCATAAACTGCTCCGTCACTTCGGACAGGAAAATATCCTCGATTTCAATTTTGTTTTCCTTCACCAAATGCAACAGCAAATCCAACGGGCCTTCGAAGTCCGTTAGTTTTACCGAAAGTTCCGGATCGAGGTCAAGCCCCAACTGCTCCGGCTGCATTTCGTCCGATTTTTTTTCCTCAATTTTTTCCATACTCATAACATCCACGCCCATGCCGCATAAAACAGATTGGAAATTCGCGTTCCGACACCGCCGATGTAAATTCCCAAAATATCCCATTGCGGGAACACCGATCCCCACAAAATCAAGCCCAAAATAATGAAAATGCTATACTGCCGCAAAAACGTTAAAAATTTGTTGTCGCTGTGCAAAAACGTTTCGAGAAACCGAAATCCGTCCAACGGATACAGCGGCAAAATGTTAAACAACGCAAACGAAATGTTCAACAAGCCCGAAAACATAAAAAACACGTACAACAAGTAGCAAAGCAAGTACACAAAATACGTGTCGTGTACAAACGTCAGTTGAAGTAACACGCGCATTCCCGTCGTTAGCCCCGCATACAAAAAGGAACTGAGTAAATTTACGACAATGCCGGCAAGCGACACCACTGCCATGCCGCTACGATAATTTCGAAAACGGTTTGCGTTAATCGGCACCGCTTTTGCCCAACCGAAACCGGCAAACGCAAACATCAGCGC
>CAKPPA010000164.1 GCA_934177025.1 uncultured Clostridia bacterium | reverse complement strand
TTTGGAATGCGTGCCTAACTTTAGTGAAGGCAGAGATCAAGCGAAAATCGAAAAAATCGTGGATTGTTTCCGGAACGTACCGGACGTAAAATTGCTGGACTACTCCAGCGACAAGGATCACAATCGTTCCGTTGTAACGGTCGTCGGCGAACCGCAAGCGTTGAAAAACGCCGTGATCAAAGCGGTTGGCGTGGCAAAAAGCCTCATCGACCTGACGAAACATCAAGGCCAACACCCGCGTATGGGCGCGACGGACGTTGTTCCGTTCATTCCGATTAAGGACGTAACGGAGGAGGAAGCCATCGAAATCTCGAAAGAAGTCGGCAAAGCCATCAACGATTTGTACGACATTCCGGTGTTCCTGTACGAAAAATCCGCATCCGCATCGCACCGCGAAAATCTTTCCGTCATTCGGAAAGGCGAATTCGAAGGCATGACGGAAAAAATGCAGGATCCGCAATGGCATCCGGATTTCGGTCAAAACCATCCGCACCCGACGGCAGGCGTTACGGCAGTCGGCATGCGTATGCCGCTCGTTGCGTTTAACGTCAACCTCGATACGGCAGATTTGACCGTTGCGGATCGCACGGCACGCAAAGTGCGTTTCATCGGCGGCGGATTCCGCTTCTGCAAAGCCATGGGCGTGGATTTGAGCGATCGTCATCAAGTGAAAGTTTCCATGAACATGACGGACTACACCCGCACGGCACTGTACTATTCCTACGAATTTATCCGCATGGAAATTCAACGCTACGGCGCAAAAATCGTAGGCAGCGAAATCATCGGCTTGCTTCCGTACCAAGCGTTGTACGCATGTGCGGAGTACGCATTGATGTGCGAAGGCAAATCGCAGGAAGAAATCAGCGCGATGGACGAACTCGCTATCGTAAAAGCGGCGGAAGAGTATTTGAAAATCGAAAACTTCTCGCCGAGCCAAGTATTGGAATTCAAAATTAAGGAATCGAACTAAACGGATAGGAAACGGTCTGACCAATCAGGCCGTTTTTTCCGAACGGAGTAAAAAATGAAAACAGCGTTGGTAAATATCAGTCAACTCGTAACTTGCAAAGGCTCGTACGCAAAGCACGGCAAAGAGATGAGCGAAATCGGCGAAATCAAAAACGGCTGCGTCATTTGCGACGGCGAAACCATCGAAGCGGTAGGCACTATGGAGGAATTGACGCAAAAGTACGATTTGCGGCAAATGAACGTCATCGACTGCGACGGCAAAACCGTGCTTCCTGGGTTTGTGGATTCCCACACGCATTTGGTGTTCGGCGGCTACCGTGCGGATGAATTCAATTGGCGTTTAAACGGCATGAGCTACATGGACATCATGCTGCGCGGCGGCGGCATTCAGGCAACGACGAACGCCACGCGCGAAACCTCCAAGGAGGAACTCAAGCAATCGGCACTGCGGCGGTTAAAATCCCTGTTGCAATTCGGCGTTACCACCGTGGAAGCAAAAAGCGGCTACGGTTTGGACGTGGAAAACGAACTCAAGCAACTCGAAGTGGTGGAGGAAATCCGCCCGTTACAACCGTTGGACATTGTGTCCACCTTTATGGGGGCGCACTCCGTTCCGCCGGAATACAAGGGCAAGGAAGAAAAATTCATCGACTATTTGGTAAAGGAAGCGTTGCCTGTGGTTAAGGAGCGCAACCTTGCGGAATTTTGCGACATCTTTTGTGAGGATAACGTTTTTTCGGTGGAGCAAAGCCGCACCATGCTGACGGAAGCGCAAAAAATGGGCTTCGGTGCAAAAATCCACGCGGACGAAATCGTTACGCTCGGCGGAAGCGAATTGGCGGCGGAAATCGGCTGCGTGTCGGCGGACCATTTGCTGCACGCGTCGGACGAAGGCATTCGTGCGTTGGCAAACTCGCAAACCATTGCAACCTGCTTGCCGGCAACGGCATTTTGCCTTGGCGAACCGTACGCAAACGCGCGGAAAATGATTGATTCGGGCTGTGCGGTGGCGGTCGCAAGCGACATGAACCCGGGCAGTTGTTTTTGCGAATCGACGCCGCTCCTCATTGCGCTTTGCACCATGTACATGCACATGACCATTGAGGAAACGATTACGGCACTCACCATCAACGGTGCGGCGGCATTAAAGCGGGAAAAATCGATTGGAAGCATCGAAGTCGGCAAACAGGCGGATATGGTGATTTTGGAATGGCCAAGCATCAACTTCCTGCCGTACCACACCGGAGTCAACGCCGTGGAAACGGTGGTAAAAAAAGGCGAAGTCGTGTTTCGCCGTCAGTATTGAGAGGGTTTTATGAAAGAAATGACATTAACGGAATTTATTGCAAAAACCGCATCGAAGGATCCGACGCCGGGCGGCGGCGGCGTAGCGGCACTGGTTTCCGCCTGCGGCGCATCGTTGGTTTCCATGCTGGCAAACTTAACGACGGACGAGGCGAAATTCCCGAACGATTTCCTTCAAATGCAACAAATTGCGGAAAAACTAACGCAAAACGCGGCAGAACTGTTGGAGT
>CAKPPA010000163.1 GCA_934177025.1 uncultured Clostridia bacterium | reverse complement strand
ACGACGTCGCCCATACGAACGGAATCCGCTACACAAAGATTTTTGACTTCCCTTAAAATTTCAAAAATTTTGTCTTTTGCCACCGGTTGATTCGTTTTTACGGGAACAACCTTGCCGTTTTGTAGCCGCACCAACGTAGTTACAATGCGTTTCGGGGCAATGAACTCCTGCTTGCCGTACTCCAACCCGCGTTTACAGGTGTAGCCCTTGACGCAAACTTCGCCGTCGATTTGTTCCGCCTCCAAAGGGCATCCCATCGGACACATAATGCACGTCATTTTTTTCATACGTTTGCCTCCGTTTCCAACAATACTTCCACGTCGGAGTGAATTTGACTTTTATCCAGCGTTACGCTTTGCATTTCCCCCGGAGCGGTAATCAGATTCTTTTTGGAATACAGGCGTTCCGTGCCGCACTTTACCACGGTGCAGGCATTTTTGTAAATTTGATTGACGCGGAAGAAAATTTGTACCGTGCCATCCCCTTCCACAATGCGATGCGGAAGCGCATAACTTACGCCGTTGCCTGCCAAAACAAAATTTTCCTTACGCTTCGGCAACTCGCCTTTTACGTACTTTGCCGCACATTCGCCCGCCAACGTTGCTTCGGCACTGACGTTGTCCACCAAGTCGTGCACGTGCAAAACGTTGCCGCAGGAAAAAATGCCGTCCAAGGACGTTTGCCGATAATCGTTTACTACGGCACCGTTCGTTTTGCGATCGAACTGCATGCCGACGTTTGCCACCAAATCATTTTCCGAAATCAAACCTACGGAAAGGAGCAACGTGTCGCACTCGACAAAGCGGCGCGTAGATGCAATCGGCCGACGATTTTCGTCCACCTCGGCAACATAAACGCCTTCAACGCGATCCTTACCGACGACTTCCGTTACGGTTGTGGACAAATACAGAGGAATGTCGAAATCGTCCAAACACTGCACGATGTTACGCTTGAGTCCGCTCGAATACGGCATCACTTCGCACACCATTTGCACTTTTGCACCCTCGAAGGTCATCCGACGCGCCATGATAAGCCCGATATCGCCGGAACCGAGAATGACGATTTTTTTTCCGACCAACTTGCCTTCGATGTTGCACAGTCGCTGTGCCATGCCTGCCGTCCAAACGCCTGCCGGACGAGTGCCTGCAACGGAAATTGCCCCTGCCGTGCGTTCCCGACAGCCCATTGCCAAAACAATTGCCTTTGCCTGAAACACGCAATACCCTTCGGTTGCGCTGACGACCGTCAGCGTTTTGTCCTCCGTGATTTCCGTGACGAAGGAATCCAACAACACGTCGATGTTTTTTTGCAACACTTCGTCCTGAAACCGTTGCGCATATTCCGGCCCTGTCATTTCCGTTTTGAAATAGTGCAATCCGAAGCCATTGTGAATGCATTGATTCAGGATGCCGCCCAAACGGTGATCCCGCTCCACAATCAAAACACTTGCGCCTTCCTTTTCTGCCGCAATTGCGGCTGCCATCCCCGCAGGACCTCCGCCGACCACAACGACGTCATAATCCGTTTTCATCGCCGACCTCCTTGATATTTCCAATGACAATTTCGCTTCCGCTGCCGGATATTGTGATTTTTTCCGGTGGGATGCCGCAATGTTCCGAAATGATTTCAATAATTTTCGGGGTACAGAACCCGCCCTGACAACGCCCCATACCCGTGCGCACACGCCGTTTTAAAGCGTCCAACGAACGCGGTTTTAAAGGGCTATCCAACGCGGCGAGAATTTCGCCTTCCGTGATTTTTTCGCAACGGCACACAATCCTGCCGTATGCCGGATTTTCCGCAATCAATGCTTTCCATTGGCTTTCCGTCAGTTCCCGCGTGACAGGTGCTTTCGGACGTTTGACGTAGGACTTTTTCCACGAATAGCTTAACGAGGTTTTTGCAAGCAATTCGCTTGTGACGTATTCCGCAATGGCAGGAGCCGCCGTTAAGCCCGGCGAACAAATGCCCGCTACCATGATAAAATTCGGATTTTTGCCGTTTTCGATGACAAAATCCTTTTCCACCGAAGTGCGCACGCCCGCAAACACGCGGATTCCTTTGGCAAAATTGACGTTGTCCATCATTCTGCCGACGCTACGGCGAATTTCCGCCAAGCCGTCCGCACTGACTGCCGTATCCGTGCCGCTTTCGACCGGAACGGAAGTCGGCCCTACAATGACGTTGCCGTCCGCCGTCGGGGACACCAGCACGCCTTTGCCCGCCGCCGTCGGCAACGGAAAACACGTGTGGTAAAAATAGCGACGCTCCGAATTATCCAAAATAAAATAATCGCCGCGTTTGTAAATTTGATGCAATTCGCGTTCGCCCAAATCGCGGTTGACTGCCGCCGCGCCGAAGCCCGCGCAGTTGATGAGCACTTTGCTTTCGTAAGTGCCTTTTGCGGTGCGAACAATAAACTTGCCGTCCGCAAACTCCGAATGCTGCACTTCCTCCTCGAAACGAATTTCCGCACCGTTTAACACGGCTTGCTCCGCCAAGGCCACCGTCA
>CAKPPA010000162.1 GCA_934177025.1 uncultured Clostridia bacterium | reverse complement strand
TGTGTTTGAGGAAAAAATTAGTGGCATTCGTTGCGATTGTGCTTTGTTTTGTGTTCGCGCTTTGCGGTTGCGGCCCTACTTTAAAAACAAACAATCAGCCAAAAACGGGAGCCCGCAAAATCACCGAGGCGGTTAACATCGCCGAAGGGTTAAAAGGGGTAACCGGACACAAACTGAAAAAGCAAAACGGAACTATGGCGGATTTCGGTACGGCTTACGTCATTGAGGGTGTGATTGCGGACGGCGAGCAATCCGGACGGCGTGAAACCCGCATTTTTGATTATCAAAACGGCAAAAACCTACTTAACGTTACCGACACTGCGATAAGCCTGTTTCACGTTCGTGAACTGGATGAGTTAGGTTTTTTGATTTATGTTTACTCCGAACCGACCTCTGAGGAAATTGAGGCAGGTGTGTCGGATAGCGCACACGTTTTCACACATTCGGCGGCGATTTACTCGCGCTCGGGCGAACTTATCGCACAAAAGGAAGTGAAAACGACCAACAAAAAAAATGAAATCAGGCCATCTGAACTCGGCAGTGTGAAAAAGTTTACAGGGTCGGGGTCGAATCGGCGCAAGTTTTTCCGCACGGCGGAGGACGCACTTTGGGAAATTGACAAAAACGGCGAAGCGAGCCGTGTTGCCGAAAAAATGCCGACGTATAACAATGTCGTTGATTACGATTACAAAATTAATGGAAACTATTACGTTTACAAAAGCGAAAGTGCTTCCGTTTACGATGCCGCATTTAACCTAATCGGGCACGTGGAATATCCTGTTTATAGCGACGTAACCGACGGAAGCGAAGCGTTTGTGCTCAATGACGGCAAGGTGTTTTATCAAACGCTTGCACTGGTTTCCGACACGGATCAAAACTACGACCTTACGATCGTAAACGGGGACGATCGCCTCATTAAAGTAAAACTGCGCAATTTCATTATCGATCCGCTAAAAGGCACCACGCAACAAATCGGATGCGACTATGTAATGATACACCTTTACAATCGCATCACGGCGGAGGATGAGTTTTCCGCATATGCCGACAGCGTGCAAAACATTGCATTCGCGGCGAAAATTGCAGATAAAGCGATCAATATGGCGAGCATCGAAATGTACGAAATCAGTAACGATGGCGTGATGGGCGACTCGTTGAGTTTTGTGCAGTATCAAAAAGAGCCTCTCGTAACGATGGACGGCAAGTATTTTTTGGCACGCTCGGCAACGGGCATCATCACTGTTTTCGATGAAAAACTCCAAAAAGTCACGTCCTATCCGGAATCCGTGCTCAACAGCTTTACGCAATGCGGCAAATACGTTTACGACAGCGACAAGCGGATTCTTTTCGATTACGCGCTCAATAAGGTTTACGAAGCGAAGAAAACCGAAACGGGCGAATTCGTGGAGGAAATTGATATTCTTGAAGTCGGCGACTACGATTGTCGTATCGTGATTTACGAACACACCGAAAACGACAGCATTAAATTCAGTGTGTTTGAAAACGGCGAAAAGAAATTCCTCAAAGAGTTTTCGTCGAGCGGCGATGAGGAACTTGTTTTGAATGGCAGCAACATTTACTTCGGGCGCAATTACGGCGGACAATTCTTCTGCACGTACGATAAATCGACGACCAAATATCATTACTACAACTTCGACGGAACCGAACTGTTCGTCAGCGACAGCAAACTCGCAGGCTATTCGGTCGTCGGCGGTTGCAGCGTGATTTTTGATGAGGGGCGCGGAGAATATCTGTTGTTAAGATAATTCGCCTAGCGTCGTTCGAACGCAACCGATGGTTGTAATTTCAGCCGATTCGGTTTTCGGGGTTGCGGCGTTCGGTTTTACGCCTTTCCTGTGGTCGTTTCGTGGGGCAAAAATCGAAACGAACAAAACACAGCAAAAGGACACCGCAATCAGGAAAGTAGGGGACGCAATACTTAAAGTAACGGAAAAACGCTTTGTCAAGGATACGGCAAAGCGTTTTTTTGTGTTTTTAGGGGAACGTTTTTTTGTGGTTTATATGGAGTGTTTTTTATGTTTTTTTAAGAAGCGATTTTTGTGGTTTATATGGAGCGTTTTTTTGTGTTTCAACCGTGATCCCTCATGCCATTTTCCTTTCAACCGTTTTGCGTTCGGTTGCGATGCGTGCTTCTTTTTTTAGGGTGCGTTTTTTTGTGTTTTTTAGGGAGAATTTTTTGTTTCAACCGTGATTCCCATGCCATTTTCCTTCAATCGTTTTGCGTTCGATTACAATGCGTGTTTCTTTTTTCGGTGGAGCGTTTTTTTGCCGAATCCGCTTGGACGACGCCTCTCTTTACTCCGCTATTCCGTCTCTCCGCCTTACTCCGCTATTCCGCTTTTTTTCTTTACGAAGTCCGCCCATTCCGCCATGAAAACCCGACAAGGCGTGTAGGAGTTTTTCCGTATCAAAAAAATCCGAGGGTTGATTCATCGGGCATTTTTAGCCCATGACAAAAATGCCATATTTTTCCTTGCCAACGCCGCGGCGTTGCTTTTTTTTCGCTTACTATTGATTTTTTGACAAAAATCTTATATGATAAAAAAAGAAAATTCTACAAAATTCAAAAAAAGAGGGGATTTTTTG
>CAKPPA010000161.1 GCA_934177025.1 uncultured Clostridia bacterium | reverse complement strand
GTGCCAACATAAAACTTTTTAATGCGTCGCCAAGTTCCTGTTCCACTTCCAAGCGCAATCTTTTGTTTTCCCTTGCGAGGACGATGAACTGACGAATCATTTCGTCGGTTTTGTCTTTTAATAATTTGTGTCCTCTTTCCGCTGTTTTTAACCGTGCTTTCAGCCGTTTTAACTCCATGCGGGTAGGGTTGATATTTGTTGATGCCATTTTTAACTCCTATACTCAGTTTTCGTCCACGCTTTTTACGTAGTACTTATCCAGATATTCGTCCTTGATACGTTTCAATTCGCTACGAGGCAAAATCGAAAGCAAATCCCATCCGAGATTCAACGTTTCCTCGATGCTGCGGTTGGTGTCGTATCCCTGAGCGATATATCTCTTTTCAAATTCGCTTGCAAACTGTGCGTACAATTTGTCGATTTCCGTCAATGCGGATTCGCCGAGAATGGAGGCAAGTTCCTTCGCTTCCTTTCCGCGGGAATAGCAGGCAAACAACTGGTTCATGGAGTTTGCGTGATCTTCACGGGTTTTGCCTGCGCCAATACCCTTATCCTTCAAACGGGACAAGCTCGGCAATACGTCAATCGGCGGATTGTAACCTTTTTTGTACAGTTCGCGGGACAAAATGATTTGTCCTTCCGTGATGTAGCCCGTCAAGTCCGGAATCGGATGCGTTTTGTCATCTTCCGGCATGGTGAGGATCGGAATTTGCGTAATACTGCCTTTGCAACCTTTGATACGGCCGGCACGTTCGTAAATGGACGCCAAATCGGTGTACATCGAACCCGGATAGCCGCGACGGCCAGGAACTTCCTTACGCGCTGCGGACGTTTCGCGCAGTGCTTCGGCGTAGTTCGTGATATCCGTCATGATAACCAAAACTTGCATGTCCTTTTCGAACGCAAGGTACTCCGCTGCGGTCAATGCCATACGCGGAGTTGCGATACGCTCGATGGCCGGATCGTTTGCCAAGTTCATGAACAGAACTGCCCTTTCGATTGCCCCTGTTTTTTTGAAGTCGCTGATGAAAAACTCCGCTTCCTCGTACGTGATTCCGATGGCTGCAAACACAACGGCGAAGTTCGTGTCGTTTTTCAACACTTTCGCTTGACGTGCGATTTGCGCTGCCAACTGTGCGTGCGGCAAACCGGATGCCGAAAACACCGGAAGTTTTTGTCCGCGAACCAACGTGTTCAGTCCGTCGATTGCGCTGACACCCGTTTGAATAAATTCGTTTGGATAGTCGCGCGAGTACGGGTTGATTGCTTGCCCGTTGATGTCAAGGCGTGCATCCGGAATAATCGGCGCGCCGCCGTCAATCGGGTTACCCATTCCGTTGAAGACGCGTCCGAGCATTTCCTCACTGACGCTCAATTCCAAACTTTTGCCGAGGAATTTTGCTTTTGCGTCGGAAATTTTCAGGCCTTGCGAACCTTCGAACAACTGCACTAACGCCCTGTCGCCGTTCACTTCCAGCACTTTTCCGTGACGCATCGTTCCGTTGGATTGTTCGATTTCGACCAACTCGTTGTATTTTACGCCTTCTACGCCGTCCACCAGCATCAGAGGGCCGACAACTTCCCGAATCGTTTTATATTCCTTTAACATTAACGGCCGCCCTCCTTTGCGAGATTACTCATTTGTTTTTTCAGTTCCTTGGAAATTTCATCCAATTGCGAAATGTTTTGTTCCGGAATGTACTTTGCACGGCCGATTTGTTCGCGCACCGGCAATTTCAAAATGTCGTCCAATTCCGCATCCGCATTCAGTGCATCGATTCCCAAATGATAACAATCGATGATGAGTTTCATCATTTTGTGTTGTTTGGTTAAAGAGGAAGAAGTGTCGACTTCGTGGAACGCATCCTGATGCAGGTAGTCCTCACGAATGGACTTTGCCGCTTCCATCGTTAAACGATCTTTCGGGGAAAGCGCGTCCATACCGACCAAACGAACGATTTCGTCCAATTCGCTTTCTTCCTGCAAAATCTTCATGGCTTCCGTACGCAGTGCAGTGAAGTCCGGCGCTACGTTTTCGTTAAACCAACCTTCCAATTTGTCCGAATACAACGAGTAGCTTTGAATCCAGTCGATTGCAGGGAAGTGACGCTTGTACGCCAAACTTGCCGACAATCCCCAGAATACTTTTACGATACGCAACGTGCCTTGCGAAACCGGTTCGGACAAGTCGCCGCCCGGAGGCGATACGGCACCGATTGCCGAAATTGCGCCCGTTTTATCCTCGGAGCCTAATACTTTTACGATACCTGCACGTTCGTAGAATTCCGCCAAACGGCTGGACAAATATGCAGGATAACCTTCTTCACCCGGCATTTCCTCCAAACGTCCGCTCATTTCACGGAGTGCTTCCGCCCAGCGGGAAGTGGAGTCAGCCATGATTGCTACCGTGTAGCCCATGTCGCGGAAATATTCCGCAATCGTGATACCGGTGTAAATCGACGCTTCACGCGCAGCAACCGGCATATCCGAAGTGTTTGCGATTAGCACGGTACGTTTCATCAACGATTGACCGGTTTTCGGGTCGATCAACGAAGGGAATTCGTTCAAAACGTCCGTCATTTCGTTGCCGCGTTCCCCACAACCGACA
>CAKPPA010000160.1 GCA_934177025.1 uncultured Clostridia bacterium | reverse complement strand
GCATAGTCACATGCGTCGAATGCAAACCAGCTTTCGTCCTTCACAAGGATTTTCGTCGTCCCTTTCAGGAAAACGTTTCCGTTGTTGTTGGACAAAACGTACTGTGCATTTCCGTACAGGTTTCTGCCGTCCAGCACCACGTTTTCCAACGTCAAGTTGCTGTAGTTTTGAATCAGCATCAGGATGTTGCTCCCCGGGCCTTCCAGTGGTTCCAAATTGGAAGCATCCACGTCAATCGTTCCGTTTTTGATGACGATTGTGCTATCTTTCAGCAGTTGCAACCCTTGTGTTTCGGTTCCCGTGGAACCTGCGCCCGGAGCTTTTACGGTGTAGGTGTGTCCGTTGAGGTCAATGGTTAAGTTTGTTCCGGAAGGAACGGACATTCCTACGTGCATAATGTTTTTCAACAGTTTCACGGTTCCGCCGTCCGTCGCTGCTGCTTCGGTTGCTTGGTCAAAGGTAAGGAACACTTTGTCGCCGACCATTGCTTCCGCTCTCGGATCGATTTCGCCGCAAACGGTGCATTTGTGCGTTGTTTCGTCAAATTTGTGTTCCGCTTTGTGTTCCACGCTCAACAGGAATTTTGCACATGCGGCATCTTCAAAGTTTCCGCCGCAGTCTGCGCAGTGGTAATGTTCCCGAACGCCGTCCTCCGTGCAGGTGTACGTTGCTTCCACGTGCGTTACGTTTTTGTGTTCGCACGGTTGTACCCACGCTTCATCCAAAATGCTGAACATAATGTAATTTGTTTGTCCACCGAAGTAGATGCAGTACAAGTCGCCGGTAAACACGAGTGGGTTGGTGTACTTGTTGTGCGCTTTAAACGCTGCTTCGTCGGCACCGAAAATCAATTCACATGCCGTTTTACCCGTGTTAAAGGTAACGTTGTTGTTTTTAAACACAGGGGAAATAGCGTCTTCCATGTATTGAGGTTTATCTCCTCCCTTATGTGCCGTCGCATCGAAGAAAATGCGGTTAACTGAGGTTTCATATGGCAACGTTGCGTAGGAAACGCTCTTTACCACGCCGGAAAGGCGGATAATTTTGTAAACCGAGTTTTGACGAGCTTCCGGAGTGTTGATTAATGCTGCAAATTCTTCCTGATTGGTTACTTTTAACGCTTGCGTCAAATCGAACTGCATTTGCGCTGCCGTTGCTTTGCCTTTCAGGAATGCCGCTACGTCCCCGCGTTGAACCGTTTCAGCCGATAGGGTGCTCGGCAATTCCGGCGAACAGTAAGGAGCCGAACTGTCGCCGCTCGGTTTATTGTCGGACAGTCTTAAAGCAGTTTTGCGAACGACAGGCAGTTCCACAATGTCGCCTTTTTCCCAAACACCCCAGCTGAGTGCGGTTGCCGTACCCGTACCGATTAATTTCCGCACGGAAATCACGTCGTTGGAATCAAGCGATTTTACAAACGTGCAAGTTGCTAAATTGGTAGTGTTTACGCCGATAATAACACCGCTCAGGTAGAAGGATTCGTTTTTCCCTGCTTGCAATGCTTGTGCAACCGTCAGTACGCGGTGTTCGCCGCAAACGGTACAGTCGCGGTGCGTTTTGTCCGTTTCCCACGAGTGCACGCCGGTTGCCGCAAACGTAACGTTCACTTTGCCGTAAAGGGCGGAGGTGTAAACGTCCTTACCGTCGTTTACGCAAGTCGGAGCCTCGCATTCGCTCTCCGTTTTCGTCCAAACCGAGGTGTCGTTTAATGCCGCAACGCTAACGTCCGTCGTGCCGCCGCAAACACAAGCCATTTTCGCCGTGCCGGCTTCCGTCAACGTCGGTTGTTTCACCCAGCTTTTGAACGTGTCGTAGGAGTGTTCGGTCATTGCAAGTTCCACCGTCACTTTGCCGTACTTGGAGGAGTAAACGTCCTTTCCTTTTTCGGTGCAAGTCGGGGCTTGGCTTTCCGCCGCTACTTTCGTCCAAACCGAGGTGTCGTTTAATGCCGCAACGCTAACGTCCTTCGTGTCGCCGCAAGTACAAGCCATTTTCGCCGTACCGGCTTCCGTCATCGTCGGTTGTTTCACCCAGCTTTTAAACGTGTCGTAGGAGTGTTCGGCAGTCGTTGGCACCTCAGCGGTTTTGTTTTTTTTACATACCGTGCAGGTAAAGGTTTTTATGCCTTTTGCCGTATGCGTTGCCGGAGTGGTGATGACACCGTTGTCCCAAGTGTGTTCTGCCTTTCCATCCACTTCCGAAGTATGTTCGCAGGTCGCCGCGTGCCAATGGTACGTGTCGTCCGAGGACCATTCTTCCGCAAATGTGTGCGTGTGTCCGCAGCCTGCAAGCAACAACGAGCTGCATACAGCCAGCATTAACACAAGCAAAAACAGTTTTTTCTTCATGTTTAGCCTCCCTCAAAATATTTCATCGATTCGCTTTGTAGGTTTTTTGATAAAAGCCGATTTCGATACTTTATATTATACTTGATTGCAATTCGGAATGGAATAGGGGTTTTGGAAAAAAGTCGGCTTTAATGTAAAAGTTTTGTAAAGGGTGTGTAAAACCGCAAAATTTTTCCAAAAATTTCGGAAAAAGCGTAAAAAACCGCAAAAATTTCCTTTTTGCCGTTTTTCCGTCCTTGCGCATTCCGCTTCGCAAAAAACTTGAAAAAAAAAGGCGGGTGTGGTATACTACCC
>CAKPPA010000159.1 GCA_934177025.1 uncultured Clostridia bacterium | reverse complement strand
GCCTTGCGGGGCAGGGATGTCGGACAAAATCGTGTCCAAAAGCGGAAACATATTTTCGCCTTTCACTTGCAAATCCATCGTGGCAAAGCCTTCCTTTGCGGAGGCGTAAACAACGTTGAAATCAAATTGATCGTCGCGCGCGCCAAGTTCCAAAAACAATTCCATCACTTCGTTCAGCACTTGTTCGCATCTGGCTTCCGGCTTGTCGATTTTATTGACCACAACGACAACTTTTTTATCCAACTCCAAGGCTTTTTTCAAAACGTAGCGAGTTTGCGGCATGCAACCCTCGAAGGCGTACAACAGCAAAAGCACGCCGTCCACCATGGACAGGATGCGCTCCACTTCGCCGCCGAAGTCCGCGTGCCCCGGCGTGTCGATAATGTTGATTTTTGTGTTTTTGTATTGAACGGCGGTGTTTTTTGCCAAAATGGTAATGCCGCGTTCTTTTTCGATGGCATTGTTGTCCATCACGCGATCGCCGACGGTTTCATTTACGCGAAAGGTGCCGCTTTGCTTCAGCAGTTGATCAACCAGCGTGGTTTTGCCGTGGTCGACGTGCGCGATAATTGCAATATTTCTGACGTCTGTTCTACAAAACATACTCTCTCCGAAAAGAAGAAAGGGCATGTTGCCCCATACTTCCGTAAAATAATATTAATTATACACCACTTTTCCCGCAAACGCAAATCTCTTGCTTTTGTTCGAAGGGTTTTTGCAAAGTTTTTTTCGGTTTTTAAAAGGAAAAATCCTTCTTTGTTACGAAAAACCGCCAAACACTTAAAAAGATGCAACAACAGGGGCACCGTACCGCGTGCGTCATGGCTTTTTCGGTAAATTTTTTTTGGTTTTTTGCGCTACTTTTCAGCGAAAAAACTTAAAACGTCGAAGCCCGCTCCGTTCCTTCAAACAACAAGTGCAAAACTTTTTTAACGGCAGTGACACGCTACTGTTTCGCCGGTTTTTTTGGCAGAATGGAATGTGTACATAAGTGCATCCGTTGGTTTTTCGTCAATGTTGAAAGTAAGGTTTCTGTTTTTCTTTTCAAAAAAACGGCACGCAAAATTTTTGTTAATTTGCTTCCGCAACAAAAAAATTTGTGTACAACCCACCCTATTAGATAAGGAATTTAGGGTTGTTTTATTTCAAAAAATGTAGTAAAATAATAGAATGAAAAAAAGAGATTATGAGAAGCGTCAAAAACGTATTACCCGTGTAGCAGGGCTGTTTGCTTTAATCGTAATTCCGGTTTATTCCATTTTGTTCGGATTAAACGCGCCGCTTTTTGAGTACAATTTTTCGTTGATCGGCGGCACGATGGGCAAGCAGGATTCGCTGATTTTATGGGGAACCATCACCGGCTTTTTTTATTTGTTTTTCGTGCATTTTATGTATCGATTGGTGGGCATTCACAACAAACGTGCCATCCGCTTGGTAACCATCGGGTGCATTTTGTTGCTGTTAACGGTGCTGGTGCCGTTTTGTCCGGACGTTTTGCCGATTACGGCGGAAATTCACAACTTCACCGCATTTACCGGCACGGTGCTTATGGTTGCAACGGTGTACTACTTTGTGTACGCCCTCGGTAAATTGGACAAAACCATTTACAAAAAAGGAATGATTGCGCTGAACATCGTTGTCGGCATCAGCGTAATTTTGTATTTCTTCCGTGGCATCACAAGCGCGGTGGAAATTATTTTAGTCGTAGGGAACCTTGCCGTACTGATTTTCATGTTTTTGTCCTTGCAACGTTCGGATCGCATCGACACGCTAAAGGAATTGGAAAAGCTCGAGGAAAACACGGAGCAGCGCATCCTGCGTTTGGTAGGCAAAAACAACAATCCGCAGGAAGCGTCGCAAACACAGACCTTGCGGGAGGAAGCGGAACCGCAAACAACGGCGGAAGCGCAAAGCCCTGCAGAGCCGCAAAGCCAAGCGGAACCGCAAAAAGCGGCGGAACCGTCGGAAAACAAGGCAACTACAAGTCACGTCGCATCGCCGTCGACGGAACCGAAACGGCGGAAATCGTAACAAGGAAAAAGGAGTCATTATGGATTTTGCGAAACAACTGGCGCAGGAGTTCGGCATTAAGGAAGAATACGCGCAAAATATTATGAATTTAATTGCGGAAGGCAACACCATTCCGTTTATTGCCCGCTATCGTAAGGAAATGCACGGCACGTGCGACGATCAGGTGCTGCGGGAATTTGCGGATCGTTTAAAATATTTGCAAAACCTTGAAAAGCGGAAAGCCGAAGTGCGTGCTTCCGTGGAGGAGCAAGGCAAATGGACGGAGGAATTCGGCGTTCGTTTGGATCAAGCGAAAACGATGACGGAAGTGGAGGATTTGTACCGTCCGTACAAACAAAAAAAGAAAACCCGCGCCGGCGTTGCGGTGGAAAAGGGGCTCAAACCGTTTGCGGATCGCATGCTGTTGCAAGCCGAAACGGAAGGCGACGTGTTCGAAATCGCCAAGGGCTACGTGGACGAGCAAAAGGGCGTGTCAACCGAGGCGGAAGCGATTGCCGGCGCAAAGGATATCCTTGCGGAAGTGGTTTCCGATTCGGCGGAACTGCGCAAAATCCTTAGGGAACTGTACCGTAAGGAGGGTGTCGTACACACCAAACTGTTGGAAAACGAAAAAAGCAAA
>CAKPPA010000158.1 GCA_934177025.1 uncultured Clostridia bacterium | reverse complement strand
GCGGAATCCTTTGCAAGCAGCAACACGGTCGGTGCTTCGGCGCTTGACGGATTGTTTATGGGACTGGGCTTCACGTTGTCGCTGTGCATTATGGCGTCGATCCGTGAAATTTTGGGCAAAGGCTCGATTCTCGGCTTCCAACTGTGGGATTTCAAAATCGGCTTCTTTGCAAACGCTCCGGGCGCATTCTTAACGTTCGGTATTCTGATTGCATTGTTCAACGTGGCGAACAACGCCGTTGTGAAAAAAAGCAAACACAAAAAATTGCAGCATCCGGCGGAAGCAATTCCGGCGCAAGCTGAAACGGAGGTAAAATAATATGAGAATTTTAATGATGGCGATTAGCGCAATCTTTCTCAACAACTTCGTTCTGGTGAAATTTTTGGGGATCTGTCCGTTTTTGGGCGTCAGCAAAAAAACGGAAAGCGCACTCGGAATGGGGGTTGCGGTTATCTTCGTTATGACCATTGCATCGGCGATTACTTGCGCAATTCAAATTTGGATTTTGGAGCCGTTGCAGTTGCAGTACTTGCAAACGATTGCATTTATTTTCGTCATTGCGGCATTGGTGCAAATGCTTGAAATGATGATGAAAAAAGTTTCCCCGTCGCTGTACTCGTCCTTGGGTGTGTATTTGCCGCTCATTACGACGAACTGCGCGATTTTGGGGGTTGCCGTACTGAACATTACGGACAACATGGCTCAAATCGGCCTTGCGACGATGAATGGCCTCCTCAGCGGCGTGGGCTTCACGCTGGCAATTTTCCTGTTGAGCGGACTGCGGGAAAAATTGGATAAAGTAAACGTGCCGAAAGCATTGCGCGGGTTCCCGATGACTTTGATTACGGCAAGTTTCATGGCAATGGCATTTTACGTATTCCAGTCCGTAAAAATTTAAGGAGGACGGAACAATGATGTTGTTATTTCGTGAAATTCAATGGACGACCTTTCTCTATTCCGTACTTCTGATGCTCGGCATGGCAGTTTTGTTCGGTGTGCTTATCGTCATCATTTCGAAAGTGTTCGAAGTAAAAAAGGATACGCGTATCGACGAAATCATGGAACACCTGCCAAAAGCAAATTGCGGCGGATGCGGGCATCCGGGATGCGAAGGGTTTGCAAAAGCGTTGTTGGAAGGCACGGCGGACGTAAACGACTGCGGTCAAACTTCCAAGGCGGATAAAATCGAAATTTCCAATATCCTCGGCGTTGCGTTGAGCGGCGGTGAGGAAACGAAATTGGTAGTAGCGTGCTGCGGCGGCAATCAATGCGCGGACAAAGCCGACTACCAAGGCTACGGCAACTGCGTGTCGCAACAAATGCTTGCGGGCGGCAAAAAAGCCTGCGACGTCGGTTGCATGGGCATGGGCAGTTGCGTGGACGCTTGCCCGAGTTACGCCATAAAAGTGGTGGACGGGGTTGCGGTCATCGATCAGGAACTGTGCACCGCGTGCGGACTTTGCGCACGGACGTGTCCGAAGGCGTTGATTAAACGCATTCCGGTTTCCGCAAAAATCTACGTGGCTTGTTCGTCGCAACTGCGCGGCAAGGACGTCATGAATGCTTGTAAGGTAGGCTGTATCGGTTGCGGACTTTGCGAACGCGCTTGCGAACAAAAGGCGATTCACATGGTCAACAACGTGCCTGTCATCGATTATTCGAAGTGCGTGCATTGCATGAAGTGCGTGGAAAAATGTCCGCGGAAAGTCATTAAAACGATTGACTAACGGCCAAAAAAAACAATGTGGTATTTGCGGAGCGGGGCTATCCTGCTCCGCAAAAACAATGTTGAAGTAAAAATTTCGTATGGTGCGAATCCTTTTACTTGAGCATTGTTTTTCTTTAAATTTCGGGATAAAATAGGGAAAAGGAAAGGGGCTTTACCGAAATACTTCCGTGATAGCAAATTTTTTAACAAAATTTTACAATAGGCGATGTAAAATTTTCGAAAAACGTATGTACAAGGAAAAACCCTTGTGCTATACTTAGTTATAATTGCTATTTACACATGTAGTCCCTAAAATTTTGTTCGGTAGAGGTGGAGATTTTGGAAAGGATAGGTTTGATAGACTTAGGCTCTAACACAGCGCGGTTGGTCGTGTTCGACGTCCTTGACGGTGGGTACTTTGTGGTTGTCGACGAAATGCGGGAAACGGTGCGTTTGGGCGAAATGGAAAAGGACGGCGTTTTGAAAACTTCGCGTATTGCGCAGGCAATCAACACGTTAAAACTGTTTCAAAAAATTTGTGACGTCGACAAGGCGGATCGTATCATAGCCGTTGCAACGGCAGCCGTAAGGACGGCAAAAAATCAAAAAACGTTTTTAAATGAGGTCGCCGTAGCCACGGGGATCAAATTGCGCGTGCTTTCGGAGTTGGAGGAAGCAAACTACGTTTATCAAGGGGTAATTAACTCCATGGACATTCCGAAAGGAATGATTATGGAAATCGGCGGCGGCAGTACAAAATTCGTGTACTACAATCGCCGCAACGTGTTGCACGAAGTCGTGCTTCCGTTCGGTGCCGTAACGCTGTCGGAAATGTTTTCGCAGGAAGGCAAAACACCGGAACAAGCGGCAAAGGAAACCGAGGAGTACGTCAAAAGCAAATTAAGCGAAGTCGAATGGCTGAAGGAAGTCGATCCGGAAGCACAGCTTATCGG
>CAKPPA010000157.1 GCA_934177025.1 uncultured Clostridia bacterium | reverse complement strand
GGGTTTGCAGGATGCGGAAACGGCGGAAAACCTTGCCATCCAAATCAACAGCGGTGCGTACTCGATTGAATTTGTGGATAAAGCGTTGGAAGTGCGCAACATCAGCCCGAAACTCGGTGAAGATGCGATTAGCTCTATGTTGATTGCCGGTGTAATCACAATGGTGTTGATTTTCGTGTTTATGATCCTAGTTTACGGCTTGATGGGTGTTGCGGCGTGTATGGCACTTATCTGCTACACGATTTTGATGATTTTGGCGTTGGCATTGCTGCCGTTTGCCCAGTTAACTTTGCCTGGTATTGCAGGTATCGTCCTCGGTATCGGTATGGCAGTGGACGCAAACATCATTATTTTCGAACGTATTAAAGACGAATTCCGTAACAGTAGGGAAAACAAATCCATTCAAACTTGCATGCAAGGTGGTTTTTCGAAAGCACTTTCCGCAATTTTGGACTCGAACATTACGACGATTATCGGCGCAGTGTTGTTGTGGATTTTTGCAACGGGGCCGGTGCAAGGCTTTGCAATCACGCTCCTGTTCAGCATAGTCATTTCGATGTTCACGTCCTTGGTTTTGACGCGTATCTTTTTGAAATTGATTTATCCGCTCCAGCCGAACAACAGCAAAATGTACAAACTGAAAAGGGAGGCAGTGACGGAAAATGCTTAACTTTTTGAATAAGGATTTTAAAATTGTGGAAAAATCCAAAATCTGGCTGATAATTCCTGCCGTGATTTTGGTCATCGGAATCGTACTGCTTTGCATTTTCGGGTTTAACCTCGGAATTGAATTTGCAGGCGGAACGCAATTGAGTATTTCGGTAAGCGGCTTGACGGATGCAAGTTTTTCGGATGCATCGAAAGCCGTGTTAGGTGCGCTGAAAGATTTAGGAATCGACGCCAGCGACGCACAAAAGGAAAACCTTGCAGGACAGTTGTTTGTTAAAACGGGTTTCAAAAATGAAATTAACGGCGTTGCAATTGAAGGCAACAATGCCGATACGATTTTAACAAGTTTGCAAAAACTGTACGAGGACAAAACGTTGACGGAGGAAGATCGGGCGAATCTCGCGCCGTATCTCGGGGAAGGATTCGACTACGCCAACTATCAAGGCATTACGAAAAGAATCGCAGCAATCAGCTCTTTAAGCGATTCAGTTGTAAAAATCGGGCGCGAATCGACGGGACCGACCGTAAGCCAGCAGTTGTTTACGAATTCGTTACTCGCGTTGAGTATCGCATTGGCGTGCATTTTGGTGTACATCATCATTCGCTTCCGTTCGTTGGGCGGTTTCGCTGCCGGACTTGCAGCTGTTGTCGCTTTGTTGCACGACGTTTTGATTATGATGGCATTTATGGTGTTGTTCGGACTGTTCGGAATGCAAATCAACAGTACGTTCGTCGCGGCTGTGGTAACAATTGTCGGCTACTCGATCAACAACACGATTGTCATTTTTGACCGTGTGCGTGAAAATCAAAAAAATGCGGCAAACACGCCTTTGGAAGCAATCGCAAACACTTCGGTAAAACAAGTTATGGGACGTACGATTTTCACTTCCTTAACTACGTTACTCGCCGTTTTGGTGTTGACGATTCTCGGAGTGTCCAACCTGAGAGAATTCACGATGCCGATTTTGGTCGGACTGATTGCAGGTACGTATTCGTCCGTGTTCTTGGCGGCACCGCTTTGGACAATCTTTAAGTTGAAAGGCGGCAAAAAAGGGAAAAAACCGCAACCGAAAAAGCCGAACGTAAAAACAAATAACAAAATCGAAGTTTAACAAAAAGCCTTCCGCAAGGAAGGCTTTTTCCGAAATTATGAAAGAAAAGTATCAATTAAAAGAAAAAATTTTTGATAGCGGCGTTGCGGAACGGATTGCAACACGGTACGAATTTCATCCGGATTTGGCGGAGTATCTTTGTGCGCGCGGACTGAATGAGGAAACGGCGGAGGAGTACTTTTCCGAGGAGCCGAAACTTTATTCGGTTTCCTTAATGCCGAATTTAACGGAAGCCGCAAAAAGAATTTCCGAAATTATCAAGGAAAACAAAAAACTTTTAATTTACGGGGATTACGATGCGGACGGACTTTCTGCTGCGGCGGCGTTAAAATTATTTTTCCGTGACAACGGTTTCGAATGCGACGTGTTTATTCCGACTCGATTACAAGGATACGGCATGCATCGGGACGTTTTAGCAAAACTTTTTGAAAAAAAACATTACGACATGATTGTCACCGTAGATTGCGGAATCAGTAATTTTGATGAAATTGAATTTTGTACGCAATGTTTAAAAACGGAAGTAATCGTTACGGATCATCACGAACTCCCTCCAAAATTACCGAATTGCCTTTGCGTTAACCCGAAAATGGGGTATCCGTTCCGTTATTTAAGCGGATCCGGCGTTGCTTTAAAATTGATTCAAGCGCTTTCCGACGAGGAAACAGCATGCCGCTACGCCTGTGTAGCGTCCATCGGCACGGTCGGTGACGTAATGCCGTTAATGGAGGAAAATCGTACGATTGTCCGCCTAGGATTGAAATACTTTCGGCACAGAGGTTTGGAAAAAATTTTTGGCGGCATTCCTTCCACGGCGAAGGACCTTGCTTTAAAAATTTGCCCGAAAATCAATGCCGCAGGAAGAATCGGCGATCCTTTGCCGGCGTTAAAAAT
>CAKPPA010000156.1 GCA_934177025.1 uncultured Clostridia bacterium | reverse complement strand
AACCTTAACGATGCGAATGTTTTGTCCGTCCGCTACCATAGCGACCATGATTTCCACCGAGCCGTTGCTGTAACCGCCCAGCCCTTTTGCTTTTACGATAAACGTGCCGTCGCCCGCTTTCCAAACGTTGCTGACAGAACCTTTTGCTCCGTTCGTGCTGAACTCGCTGTTTAAAGCAACGTCCTCATAAGCATCCGCCGGATACACTTTTGCCAACGTACGATCGTTCCGTTCCTTTTCCGTAATGAAACAAACGTCGTTGATGACTGCCAGCAAAGCACCGGAAATCAATGCGATGATGACCAGCACTACGACTGCTTTCACGGAGGCTTTCAATGCAGAATTGTTTTTTGCTTGTTCCGCCATTTTACTTTTCCTCCTTTGCTTGTGCCGGTTTTTTTGCTTTTACGAAACCGAACGGCTTCGGCACGATGTACTTATCGAACAGAGGCACCGTGATGTTCATCATCAAAATGACGAAGGATACCACTTCCGTACCCGTTGCCTGACGCAACCCTGCCGTTAAAAGACCGAGCATGACGAAGTAAATAATGTTGCCTAGCGTGGTGTTCGGCGTCGTTACAAAGTCCGTCGCCATGAAGATTGCACCCAGCATCAAGCCGCCGCCCAAAACGGAAGGCAGGAAGTAGGCGAAGTTAAAGCCGTTGAGCGCAACCGTAAACAAGCCCGTAACGCCGATGTAAATCAACGGAAGTTTGAAGTCGATGACTTGACGTACTACCAAGTACACACCGCCGATTAACAGTGCCAATGCGCTGGTTTCGCCGATGCAACCCGTGGTGTTGCCTAAAAACATTGCCAAAAGGTCGGTCGGAATGCCGCCTGTTTGCAACATTCCTTGTAACGGCGTAGCACCCGTGAACGGTTCCGTTGTAAGGAAGCTGCCGCCTGCCGCATAGTCAATCGGTTTGCCGAACGCACTCGCCATAACCGAAAAACTGATGAACGCAAAAATACGCCCCGAAATTGCCGGATTGAACAGGTTTTTGCCCGTGCCGCCGAACAACATTTTTGCCACTGCTACAGCGAACACGCTTGCCAAAAGCGGAACGTACAGCGGAATGTTCGAAGGCATGTTGAACGCAATGAGTAAGCCCGTTACTAAACTAGAGTAATCAAATTCCTCCAAAATTTGGCGGAACGGCACTTTCATTGCAAGTTTGTACACCCATTCCGTAGCCAAAGCAGCCGCTACCGACACCACGGTGATGAGAATCGCATTCATTCCGAAAAAGATCACCGATGCGATAAGCGCAGGCGCCAAGGCAATGCAGACGTCGATCATGACTTTTTTCGTCGTTCTCGCGCCGCGAATATGAGGAGCGCCGGATATTACCATTTTTTCCATTATTTTCTCCCCCTCAATTTTGCTTTCGTTATTTTAACGCTTTGCACAATGGCACGTTTTGCAGGGCAAACGTAAGCACAGCAACCGCATTCGATGCAGTTTTCCGCGCCGTACTTCACCGCGCCGTCCACGTCGCCAGCAAGCGCATAAAAGTCGATGTACATCGGCATTAAGTTCATCGGACAAACTTTTGCGCATTTGCAGCAGTTGATGCATGCCGTAGGATTGCTGACGGATGCTTCGCCCTTTTGCAATGCCAACAGCCCCGAATCCGTTTTTGCGGTAACGCCGCTGTCGTCCTTTAACGCAACGCCCATCATCGGACCACCCGCGATAAGTTTTACCGCGTCCTCCTTAACGCCGCCGCAATAAGCCAAAACGTCCTTATAAGGAGTGCCGACTTTTACCAAAAGGTTTTTCGGTTGGTTTACGCCGAAACCGCTGACCGTCATGACCCGTTCGTACAGCGGTTTGTTGCATTCCACCGCTTCGTACACGGCGTAAGCCGTTGCAACGTTGTTGACAATGACGTTAACGTCCTTCGGCAAGCCTTTGACCGGAACAACACGCCCCGTCGTTGCGTAAATTAATTGCTTTTCCGCGCCTTGCGGATATTTTTTCTTCAAAACTTCCACACAGATGCCGTCGAATGCCGAAAGTTTTTCAATTGCGTCCGGCTTGTTTTCCTCGATGCCGACCACGATTCGTTCCGCACCGCATGCTACCGCAAGCAATTTGATGCCTTTTACGACCTCTTCCGTTTTTTCCAGCATCAGTCGGTGATCGCACGTCAAGTACGGTTCGCATTCCGCCGCATTAATGATAAGCGTGTCGATGTGCTCCGCTTCCACCTTGACCGCCGTAGGGAATCCTGCGCCGCCCATGCCGACAATGCCCGCTTCGCGAATGCGCGCGATAATCGATTGCCGCGTAACGTCCTGCATCGGACTCAATTCCTGCCTTGCCTCGCTGCCGTCACAACGGATATGTACGTAACTGCTCGCAACGCCTTGGTTGTTTTTACGCGTTTCGATACCAACGACCTGTCCGCTGACGGAAGAGAAAATGTTTGCGCTTACATTTCCGCTCGCTTCGGCAATCAACTGACCTTCTTTCACCGTTTCCCCCGCTTCTACCACCGGTTTTGCCGGCGCGCCGACGTGTTGCGACAAAGCAATGTAAACGTCCTGCGGAACGGGCATCCGTTCGATCGGGCTACTGTTTGTCCACTTTCTGTCGTCGAAATGCGTCCCTCTCGGAAACGTTTTCGTCTTGATCTTAGCCAAAATACTCCTCCTTAAAATTCCCGAAGAAAGACGGAGGCAATTTTCCCCCATCTTTATTCTTGGTTTC
>CAKPPA010000155.1 GCA_934177025.1 uncultured Clostridia bacterium | reverse complement strand
CGCTTAACCCTACTTTTTCCAAAATTTCGTAAGGATCCAACGTGTTTTTTTTGACGGATGCCGCAAACTCCACGTTTTCCAGCACGTTTAAATTGGCAATGAGGTTGTAAAATTGAAACACGAAGCCCACGTTTTCCCTGCGGTACTCCGTCAGTTGCTTTGCGCTGTAATTGGTGATGTTTTTGCCGTCCACAATCACACTGCCCCGCGTGGCGGTGTCCATCCCGCCGAGGATGTTTAAAATGGTCGTTTTGCCTGCGCCGCTTTGTCCCAAAACGATGACGAATTCACCGCGCTTGATTTCAAAATTAATGTTGGAAAGCGCGTTGATTTCCACCTCGCCCATACGGTAGGTTTTGCAAACGTCCTTAAATTCGATGATGTTTTCCCTTTCCTGTTGTTCCATCGTCCTTTCCCCGCATTTAAATCCTTTTCATCCTATGGAATAATTAGGTGTATTATAAATTCCTTACGTAAAAAAATCAACCCGTTTCGGATTTTTCAACCCGAATTTACCGCTTTTTTTCGTCAAACGCACGCACTCGCTTTTTTTCATCAAACGAACGAATTCGCTTTTTTCGTAAAACAACCGCACTCTTTTTTTGTCAAACGAACCTACTTGCTTTTTTCGTAAAACGTACGTTCTCTTTTTTTGTCAAACGAACGGATTTACATTTTTACGAACCTTACTTCCGCAATTTTGCCGTAAAACGAAAAAATTTTCTGCATTACACAGAAAATTCTCCGTACTCTTCCTGAAATCTACTTTTTTTGAAATACTCCACGTAAGGTGCCAAGTCGAATTTTTTCCACGGCTCGCGATCCTGCGGCGGATATGCCAAAAACACCATGCGTTCGCCGCTGACCGGATGTTCAAAACACAACCGGTACGCCCACAATGCCAAATAAAAACCTTTGCGGAACGGATCCTTGCCGTAGCGACCGTCCCCGAACACGGGCGCGTTTTTCCCTGCAAACTGCACGCGAATTTGATGGCTCCGCCCCGTTTTGAGCGAAACTTTTACCAAACTCACCGGAGATTTTTCCTCCAGCACTTCGTAATCCAACTCCGCACGCTTTGCGCCTTCGGTGGAACTCGGCACGATGGACACGGTGTTGGTGGAAGGATATTTTTTCAAATAGTTGACAAGCGTCCCCTTTTTTTCCTTCACCGTGCCGTTGAGCACCGTTAAATAGTCCTTTTCCACTTTTCCTTCGCGAATGGCTTCGCTCAGGCGTTTTGCCGATTTCGAATTTTTGGCAAACACCATCACGCCGCCCGTCGGGCGATCCAACCGATGCACCAAACCCAAAAACACGTTGCCCGGTTTTTGATATTTTTCCTTCAAATAGTTTTTCAGCAACGTCAACAAATCGAGATCCTGCGTTTCGTCCGCCTGTACCGGCAGATTTTGCGGTTTTACCACCACTAACAGATGATTGTCCTCGTAAAGGATTGCGACGTCCTCCATTGTAAACTCTTTCATTCCGAAATTTCCTCTGACACCCACAAGCCGCTTGCGCCGCACGGAAGCACAATGCCTTCCGCCGTCGGCAAACAAACTTCGTAACTTTCCACGTTGCCGCGGAATTTTTTCATTGTTAAACGTAAAATATTGTTCAGCACCGCCGGTTGTAACCCCGTTGTGTAGCTGTTAATCAGCACGAACGCCGGTTTTTCCAACGCTTCCGCGCACAACGTGACGAAGTCGAACAAATCCTGCTCGATTTTCCAAATTTCCCCGCTCGGCCCCCTGCCGTAACTCGGCGGATCCATAATCAGTCCGCGATAGCGTTTGCCTCGGCGAATTTCCCGACTGACGAATTTTTTGCAGTCGTCCACGATAAATCGAACGGGCGCATGTTCCAACCCGCTTAACCGCAAATTTTCCTTTGCACGCTCCACCATGTTTTTTGCGCTGTCCACATGGCACACTTCCGCCCCCGCATGCGCACAGGCAACCGTGGCACCGCCGGTGTAGGCAAACAAGTTCAGCACGTTCACGGGATCGTCGCAACGGCGAATCAGCGTTTCGAGCCGTTCCCAATTCACGGCCTGTTCGGGAAACAAACCCGTGTGCTTAAAGCCCATCGGTTTTACCTTAAAGCGCAAGGATTTCCATTCCACCACCCATTCCTCCGGAATCGGTCGGCGGTACTCCCAATGTCCTCCGCCCGTTTCGCTTCGAAGGTAATGCGCATCGTACGGAAACCCGTTTAGCGGTTTTTCCGCCTTCCAAATCACTTGCGGATCCGGCCGCAGCAGGCGCACGTCCTTCCAACGCTCCAGTTTTTCCCCGTCGCCCGTTTTCAGGACTTCGTAATCTTTCCAACCCGTTGCTATTTTCATGGCGATATTATACAACAAAACGGGATTTTCCTCAATAAATTGCATCCACTTTCCGCATTTTCGACGGAAAATTCCCGCTTTTCCGTAAAAAAAGGCAACACGCAACGCGCATCGCCTTTTCCTTTTTAGGGTTTTCCCTTTGTTACATTTTTTGCAACAGCATGCGAACCGTCGTGCCGTTGACGTCCCATTCCTTTGCGTTTGCGTCCGCACCGCATTCCAATGCGTCGCACAGCGTGTCCGAACGAATCATGTCCGCATATTTTTCAATCGTGCGGCTCGACGCTTCGTCGGCAGCGTAGCGAATGCGGATGTGATCGGTAATTTCAAAGCCGCTTTCCTTACGCGTCGTTTGAATTTTGGAAATTAATTCCCTCACAAAGCCTT
>CAKPPA010000154.1 GCA_934177025.1 uncultured Clostridia bacterium | reverse complement strand
CCTTGGAATACAACAGCTTCGATCGTTTGATGAAAAAAGCAAAAAAAGTAAGGGAATGTATCACCGAACTTTAACGGAACACTTGTGAAAAGCACTTGCGTCGATTACAATGGTAGGGAAATGGAAAAGATAACAGTCGGTACGGCTAAGCCGTACGAAGTAACAATCGGAATCGACGTCCTCGGCGGATTGGTCGAAGTCGTCGGACAGGGCAAAAAGGTGTGCATCGTTTCGGACGATCGTGTCGGTGCGTTGTACGCCGATTGCGTGCGCGCGAAATTAAGCGGGTGCGACGTTTCGACCTACTTTTTTCCGCACGGCGAACGTTCCAAAAACCTCAAGGTTTACGGGGAACTACTCAGTGTCCTTGCGGAGCGGCAACTGACGCGTAGCGATTGCTTAATTGCGCTTGGCGGCGGTGTTACGGGGGACTTGTGCGGCTTTGTTGCGGCAACGTATTTGCGCGGGGTGGACTACGTGCAAATTCCGACGTCCCTCCTTGCCATGGTGGATTCCTCCGTCGGCGGAAAAACGGCGGTCAACTTGCCGGAAGGCAAAAATCTTGTCGGTGCGTTTTATCAACCGAAAGCGGTGTTTTGCGAATTGCCGTTTTTAAAAACGCTCCCTAAGGAGGAATGGAAAAACGGCTTAGGAGAAGTCATCAAGTACGGATTTATTGCGGACGAAGCGTTGTTGCAATCGCTGGAAAAGCAAAACTATCGATTCGATTGCCCGTCCGCGTGGGAAAAAATCATTGCCCGTTGTGTGGCAATTAAAGCGGAGTTTGCCGCTTGCGACGAGTTCGACCGCGGGCAAAGGCAAAAACTGAATTTCGGTCACACGCTGGGGCATGCCGTCGAACTATCCACTTCCTTTCAAATTCCGCACGGGCAGGCGGTCGGCATCGGCATGAAGTACATCACCCGTTGGAACGAAAAGCGGCAAGGCAAATCCCCCGACCTTTCAAAACGGGTGGAGGCGTTACTGAAAAAATTCGACATGTTAACGGATTGCGACGTGCCGGAACAGGAACTTTGGCGCGTAGCCACTACGGACAAAAAGCGCAAAGGCAACCGCATCGATTTAATTTTGGTGGAACAAGCAGGTCGTGCGGAAATTTGCCCGACGGACCTAAAGGAATTGCTATGAACGTACAAATCAAAAAAGCGGCGCATCGGTCGGGCACGGTTACGGCGCCTCCGTCCAAATCCGTTTCCCATCGCGCAATTTTGGCGGCGGCACTCGCTCCGACGGAAACGGAGCTCAAAAACGTTGCGCTTTCGCAGGATATTACGGCAACGCTCGGTGCGTTGCCGCTGTTAGGAAAAACGTTTTCCTACGACGAAAGCACAAAAACGTTACATATTAAGCAGGGCGAAACCGTCGGCAACGTTTTGGATTGCGGCGAAAGCGGCTCCACCATGCGGTTTTTAATGCCGATTTTCGCAGCCCTCGGCAAGGAAGTCACTTACACGGGGCGCGGCAGGCTCCCCGAACGCACGTACGAGGACTTAAAACGGGTTTTGTGCGCACACGGTGCGGTTTACAGCGCACCAAGCGGGCTTCCCGTGACCATAAGCGGCAAGTTGGCGTGCGGCGACTACGAATTAAAAGGCAGCGTTTCCTCCCAGTATATTACGGGATTGTTGTTTGCGCTGCCGCTACTAAACGGCAACAGTCGCATTCGGTTAACGGATGCGTTGCAGTCCGAGGGGTACGTCAAAATGACGGAAATCGTACTACGCGATTTCGGCGTCAAAAGTCAACTCTCATCGGAAATTTGCGGCAATCAAACGTTCCGCGGCGGCAGCTACCGCGTGGAGGGGGATTTTTCCAACGCCGCGTTCTTTTTGGTGTACGGCGCGCTCAACGGCGGCATGACGGTAAAAGGCTTAAACCTTGCCTCCGCACAGGGGGATCGGGCAATTTGCGAACTACTAAAAAAAATGGGCGCACGCATCGAAATGCATGCGGATGCGATAACGGTGTACCCGTCGCGTTTAAAAGGAATTCGGGCGGACGTCGGGCAAATTCCCGACCTTGCGCCGATTTTGTCCGTAGCAATGGCTTGTGCGGAAGGGGAAAGTGAATTATGCAACGCCCAGCGATTGCGCGCCAAGGAGTCGGATCGACTGCAAGGCATTTACGAAAATTTGCGTGCGGTGGGCATTCGTTGCGAATTTACGGAAAACGGCGTAAAAATTTTCGGTGGCGTGCCGAGTGGAAAGGAGTGGAATGGCTATTCCGACCACCGCATGGTCATGTCCGGCGCGGTTATGGCGTCGCAAATTGCAAGCGGATTGCTGGTTACCGATGCGGAAGCGGTAAAAAAAAGTTATCCCGATTTTTTTGAAAGCCTGTTACAGGTAGGAGGGACGGAACATGTCGTCGATGTGGGGTAAAAATGTTCGAATCAGTTTGTTCGGGGAATCGCACGGTGCGGCGGTAGGCGTCACGGTGGACGGTTTGCCGGCGGGCGAAAAAATCGACTTGGCGGAATTAAAACGATTTACGGATCGTCGCCGCCCGGGGAAAGCCTTAACAACGCCGCGTGTGGAAACGGACGAGGCGGAAATTCTTTCGGGGCTCAAGGACGGCGTTACCGAAGGTTCGCCGCTTACGGCAATCATTCGCAACACCAACACGCATTCGGCGGATTATGCCGACGTGCAAACGCTCCCGCGCCCGGGGCATGCGGATTTTACGGCGCAAGTCAAGTACGGCGGATTTCAGGACGTGCG
>CAKPPA010000153.1 GCA_934177025.1 uncultured Clostridia bacterium | reverse complement strand
CTCCCCGAGGACTTTTTGGCAAACACTTCCAACAAGTACGCTAGGCGTTTGCGAAGCGTTGTCAAACGCGTCGCCAAACTTATCTCAATGGACGCCCCGACTATCATCATCGAAAACGAAAAAAACTTGTTGATGGATTGCGTCGTGCTTTACAAAACCGATGCGGTCGGCGATTTGTATGCCGTCGAAAAGGATAGGTAGCCAAAAATGAAAGTCATTTTTTTGGAAGTCGACGGCGTGTTAAACACGCCGTCTTCTCCGGCACGTTGCGGCGAATACGTCGGAATCGACGACGACAAAGTCGTCCGCCTAAAACGAATTGTGGAGCGCACCAAGGCGAAAATCGTGTTAATTTCCGCATGGAAAAAGTATTGGCGTAAGGAAGCCGAGCTGAAACCGTTGCAGGATTTTTTTGCAAATTATCTCGACGAAAAACTTGAAAAATGCGGATTAAAAGCCTTTGACAAAACGCAGGAAAAAGCAAACGGGAAGTATCTTCTTCGGCGGGACGGCATCCAACGTTACGTCCAAGGGAACGGCGTGGAAAATTACGTTATTTTAGCTGAGTCCTCCTTGGGTTACGTCGGGGCGGGTAAGGAAAAATTGGTAAAAACAAATCAAAGCCGCGGGCTTACGGACGAACAGGTTACTAGGGTAAATCAAATGTTGTTGCAGTAATTGCGGCAAAATGTTTTTTGGACGGTTGCCTAGTTAAAAAATCATTTCGCCATTCAAAAAAAAGGAAAAGGCAATGGAAACTGCGGCACGTTCGGTGTATTTCAAACAGGAGGGAAGGCATTCCTTCCTTTTTACTACCGAAAACAAAAACCGAAAGGACGGGAACATAGGGTTACGTGTAAAACAAGGCGGTTCAAAATTTTCCGGATTGACGCGGCGGCAAAAAAGCAGTAAAATAGGTTCAATCATCAAAAAAACAAAGGCACGGAAACGTAAGTTACGTAGCAACAAGCGAGGAAAAGGAAAGGGAGGAACAACACGATATGAAGTACACGTCATCGGAAGCGGGAAAATTACTGAAAAAACTAAACGAGGAGCATTTGTCGATTCTTGTTCGGGAGGACAACGGCAAGGAATTCCTTGCGGCGGTAGGCGAAAGTGTGGAATCGGTGCGTCCGGATTACAGTTTTGAAAAAACGCAAAGCGCGATTAGCGAAATCGAAACGAAAATTCGCAAATTAAAACACGCGCTCAACGTGTTCAATGCAACAACGGTCGTTCCGGAATTTGGCATGACGATTGACGAAATGCTTGTTTTCATTCCGCAACTTACGGTGCGAAAAAACAAATTGGCAACCATGAAGGACAAATTGCCGAAAGTGCGCGAGCAGTCCTACACAAATTCCTCCGTTTTGGATTATCGTTATTTAAACTACGACGTCAACGCCGTCGCGGCAGAGTACGAAAAAGTTTCCGACACGTTGGCAAAAGCACAAAACGCCCTCGATGCCGTAAACATGACGAGGACGTTGGAAGTGGATTTTTAAAAGTTCAGCAACGTTCCGTCCGACAAACAAATTCGGAGGCAAAGCGTTTTTGTTTAAGGGTAAGGTTTTTTCGTTATTCTCACAGTTATCGGTTATCGGTTATTGTTCAAGGTGCGAGTTTTTGGAAAAACATTTTTTGGTTTGTCGGTAAAAACTTAAGAGGGGTGTTTTTGCGCGAGCAAAAATGCTCCTTCTCGGCGGGTGAAGTTCGGTTTCAACCCGCTTTTTTTCGGCATTAATCCCGTTTGTCGGCGTCGTTCCGGCAGGGAAAGTTCGGTTTCAACTCATTTTTTCGGATAGGAACCGCCGTGCTAACATGCACGGCGGCTTTTATTTTTTGTCAAATTGTAAAAAGGTAGGGAACACAAAAAATTTTCAATCGAAAACCGGCGAACGTCACTTTTTGTAAGGGAAAAGGCTTCGGTAAAAAACGCACTTCGGCATGGCGTCGAAGTGCGGCGTTTTTTTGTGGGGGATTACGTTTTACGCAATGTCTATTGACACAATGCATTTTTTCGCAAAAAAAGTCAGGGAAGTAAATTCCCTGACTTTCAAAAGTCGTTTACAAAAACGTTTTTTCGGTTATGCCGTTTCGCCTACGCGAACAACTTGCAGGCTCGTGTCCACTACGTTGCCGAGTGGGGAAGGTGCTTCGATTCCGTTCATTTGCGCCAAGTAAGCAACTGCAACTACCGCATCGACGGTGTTCGTAATTTTAACTTTTCCGGATGCGTCTTTCCGTGCATTTACCCAAAGCGACATCATGTTGTACACGTTGTCAAAGTCAACCGTTTCCACACCTTTGGTGTAGCGTTCCGGATTAATTCCGTGTGCCATCATGGTCAGTAAGCCGTAGTTCGGGTTCACGTTGGAGCCGCTGTTAAGCGTGTGGTTGAAGTAATCGTACAGTCTGTCAAGGTTTACCATTGCGGACAAGCCTTGTTGCGTCATTCCCTTATCTTGGAACGGGAAGTAAGCCTGTTGCGATTTTTCGTACTCTTGCGAGTACTTGTCGGAAATGCCTCTCAAAAGGGATCTTCCGAGCGGAGCCCCCGAAAAGCCTACCCAGTTACAACCGGTCGATGCTTTTTGCGTGCCGTCCGCATTCAGCGTGTAGTACATTTCCTCCATCTGTGCAATGATGGCTTGTACCCCCGGCAGTTGATCCGCCGTCGGCTGATTTGCTTTCAGTAAGCCGAGGTTAGCGTAAATTCCCAACAGTACGTTCGGGTAGGAGTAGCCAAACGGTGCCCCGATACGAATGTTGCTGCTTAAGGA
>CAKPPA010000152.1 GCA_934177025.1 uncultured Clostridia bacterium | reverse complement strand
GGGCTACTGGGCGTATAAAAACTTGACGCTGGATCAAGTTGGCGTTCCGCTTGAGGAAAGCGGCGAACGCGGGAATCTCAGTAAAATGTCCATTGAAAACCTGACACAGGAAATGCTGCGCATTTACCGATTACAGGACACCTACACCATCGACGAATTTGAAAAAGATTACGGCGTTGACGTAGGAAAACTGATGGGAATTTCGCTGAACGATGACTTTAAGGCGTCCCCTCTTTTAACGATATTCAGCGAAAACGGAACAAACAAACTGTTTTCCGCTACGAACATTTCGGCGATTTTAGGGTTCTTTCCGGATTTATTCGGAAAAGAAGTTTACGACGTCGTCGGGGCACATCCGATTCAGGACTTGTTTGCGGAAGGAGGAATTCAAAACGTACTTACGGGTGTGAAACTCGGAGGGCTCCTTGGGGAATATCCTTACGACACCGAAAGCGGGAAGTATCAACCGAAGGATGCCGCAAACATCACTTTTATGGATCACCTCGTCAACATCGACATCGGGATCCTTTTAACCGCTTTACAACAAAAAAACGATTTGTTAAGCGAAGTGAAAACCGGCTCCTTGAAAGATATCGGTGCGATTGAACTCCGCTCCTTGATTGGCGGACTAGACAAAATTTTGCAAAACAAAACGTTTGCCGACCTCATCAACACCGCAAATCAACTTGACTTCCAACAACTTACGGCAGGCGTTTACGTAGGAACGCTACTTGGATACACGCGCGGCGAATGCAAAAACACGGAGTCGCATACGCACAGCGACGACTGTCAATACGTTTGGTACACGAACGGCGACAAAACGACAAAGGTCGAAAACAAAGCACAGGAAGCAATTGCAAACGTTGCATTGGCGGATTTCTTAAACGGTAAATTCAGTTTAAACGAAACGTTTGGCGCATTGTTTATCGGCGACCTTTTGGGGTACGAACAACGTGCCGACGGGTGGTACGACGTAAAAGCCACCGCAACGAAAGTCGACGCCGTAACGAACTCGCTTGCAAACATCAAAATCACTTCCCTATTGGACGGATCCTTCCGTTTTGAGGACGTTTTCCGCGACAACAAAATCGGCGAACTTCTCGGATACGAAAAACAGGCGGACGGCTGGTATCAAAAAGGAACCGACGACACCAAAACAAAAGTCGGGCCTGTTTTGACGGCAATTGCGGACATTTCCTTTACCGACCTGTTTAGCGGAAGTTTTAAAATTGACAGCATCTTCGAGGATCTGTATTTCGGGGATTTCCTGAATTACAGTCACGGTGAATGCACGATTACGGATGCAGGACATCAGCACGGACAACACTGCGAATTTCAGTGGTATTCCGACAAGGAAAAAACTTTGCCCGTGACGGAACTTGACAACACGCTTGCCAATATCAACGTGAAGGCATTACTCAACGGAGAGTTTCGGCCGGAAGAAAAAATCGGGGAAATGAAGTTAAGCGACCTTGTTAACATCCCGACCGATTCGCCTTTGTTACAAGCGCTGAAAGATACGAAAATCAAGGATCTTTCCGACAAAATCAACACACTTTCCATTGCGGAAGTTTTGGGGTTGGAATTGTACGATGCTTCGAAAGCCTCCAATGCGGATCCGAAATTCGAAGGGAAATACGGAACATACAAAAACGGCGAATTCCTGCCGGAGGTGCCGTTGGTTCAAAGTTTTGCGGACTTAACCCTACTGCAAATGAACGGGGCATCCTTACAAGAACGAATTTTGACGTTAAAATTGAAGGACGTTGTAACCATTAACTCCTCTACAGGAATCCTCGCCGCCTTGGCGGACACGCGAATTTCCGATTTGGAAACGGAAATTGGAAACCTAACAATCGGCACCGTTTTGAATTTGGAATTGTACGATGCGTCAAAAGCCTCCAATGCAGATCCGAAATTCGAAGGCAAATACGGAACATACAAAAACGGCGAATTCCTGCCGGAAAGCAGCATTTTGCAAAAACTCGCTCCGCTTTCGATTTCCGCACTGAACGGGGATAAATTGCAAAACATCCTTATGGATTCCACCTTGCAGGAAATCGGCATTGACACTACCGGCAACGTGCTACTTGCGGAACTCGGCAACGTTAAAATTTCGCAACTATCGGACGAAATCAACCGCATTTCCTTAGGGACGCTACTTGGCTTGTACGAGGACAACGGAAATTGGTACACGGATCCGGATCGCTCCACTCCTGCAACCGGCATCAATGCATCCATTGCGCCTTTGACGATTCAGGACCTAAGCGACGGAAAACTAACCGCTACCGTGAACGGAATGAAACTTGGCGATCTTTTGAATTTAACAGATCCGCAAACCGGAATCCTGAAATTATTGAAAGACACCCCTATTTCCGAACTAAGCAATCAAATCGAAACCATGGAAGTCGGTTCCGTTATGGGTTACGAAAAATTTAAAAAAGATAAATGGGAAGCCGACAACAGCGCAATTCCTGTCGAACCTGCAGATTTGGAAAGCGCAAATTACGTTTGGCTGATGAAAAAGGATGACGGAACGTACGTTGAAGCTACGGGCATTGGTAAGGCTTTAGCGGAAGAAAAGGTAAACAACATAAATGCGGAAAACGTAACGGAAAACATTCGGCAAATTCCTGTCAAGGAATTTTTCGGAACGGAACACGCAAGTAGCGGCGTTTTGGGGCTAATTGTTTCCAAAAAACCGAATGCAACGCTAAAATCCCTTCCGGATGATGCAACAACAGTCGTAAGTGAGGCAACCATCGGCGAGTTAACGGACAACAGGCTACTGGTACTCGATGCTACTA
>CAKPPA010000151.1 GCA_934177025.1 uncultured Clostridia bacterium | reverse complement strand
GCGTAATTCTGTGTTTTCCATGGACTCCCTTGTTACTTCCTGGTGTAAAAAATTCGGTCAATCAGCCCGTACTTCACGGCTTCCTCCGCGGACATGTAAAAATCACGATCCGCATCCGCCTTGATTTTTTCCAAAGGTTGATTGGAATTTTTTGCCAGAATCTCATTCATTTTTTCTTTGATTTTTAAAATTTGTTCCGCCTGAATGGCAATATCGCTTGCCTGTCCCTGCGCGCCGCCCAACGGTTGATGAATCATAATTTCGCTGTTCGGCAGGGCGTAACGTTTGCCCTTTTCCCCGCTGGAAAGCAAAAATGCTCCCATGCTTGCCGCCAGCCCCACGCAAATAGTGGAAACGTCGCATTTAATGTAATTCATCGTGTCGTAAATCGCCATGCCTGCCGAAACGCTGCCGCCCGGGCTGTTGATGTACAGACTGATATCCTTTTGCGGATCCTTCGCTTCGAGATAAATTAACTGTGCTACGACGCTGTTTGCGGTGTTGTCGTCGATTTCGCCGGACAGAAAGATGATGCGGTCCTCCAGCAAACGCGAATAAATGTCGTACGACCTTTCGCCGCGATTCGTTTGCTCCACGACCATAGGAATTAATCCGCCCATAGGTACCTCCCTGTGTAGTGTATCAATGATACTTCCTTTTTATACTTTGCTTTTTTGAAACAGTTTGTCGAAATTACTCGAAAATGTTTTCCTTTTTCAAGTAATCCACCAACGCACCGGAAACAACCATGTTCAGGATGTACTCCAACTGGCTTTGATTCAAGGATTTGCGGAAGTCCTCCTCCGACTGACCTTGTTGTTGTGCGATTTCCTTGACTTTTAAGTCGATATCTTCCTGTTTCGGTTCGATTTTTTCCGCCTTGATGATGGCTTCCATAACCAAACGGGTTTTTACCGTTTCCTTCGCGCGTTCGCGATAGTTTTCGCGCAGATCCTCCACCTTGGTGTTGGTGAATTTTAAGTAGTCGTCCAGCTTAATGCCTTGATACATCAGCGTGTACTCGAATTCCTGCACGTATGCATCGATTTGCGCTTCCACCATTTCGTCCGGAACGTCCACTTTCGCATTTGCGACAACCGCTTCGATCAAATGATTTTCGTTTGCAATTTCGTTGCGTTTGTCCTGCTCCTCCTTAAGGTGCTTTTTAATGTCCTTTTTGAGTTCGTCCAACGTGTCGAATTCGCTGACGTCTTTTGCGAATTCATCGTTGATTTCCGGCAGTTCCTTCACGCGGATTTCGTTGACCGTTACCGTAAACACGGAATCCTTGCCTTTCAAATCCTCGCTGTGGTAGTCGTCCGGAAATTTGACGTTGATTTGTTTGGTTTCGCCCTTTTTCATGCCGACCATTTGTTCCTCAAAGCCCGGAATGAACGTTTTGCTGCCGATAACCAACGTTTGTTTTTGTGCCGTGCCGCCGTCGAAAATTTTGCCGTCGACGGAACCAGAATAGTCCAAATTTACTTCGTCACCGTTTTGCACTTCGCGATCGACTTCCACCATACGAGCCGCTTTGTCCTGACGGATTTTCAGTTCGTTTTCCACGTCCTTCGCCGTAACGGAGGATTTTGCTTTTTTGATTTTCAGCCCTTTGTATTCGCCGAGTTCCACTTCCGGCTTCAACGTTACCGTTGCCGTGAATTTTACGCCTTTTTCGCCGATTTCGTCGATTTCCACGTGTGGATCCGCAACCGGAATCAAATCCTTTTCCTTATCCATTGCGTCGTAATAATATTTCGGGAAAGAATCGTTGAATGCATCCTCATAAAAGATACCTACACCGTAAATCCCTTCGATGACTTTACGAGGCACGTGACCTTTGCGGAATCCCTGCTGCGAGTACTTGTGCTTCGTTTTTTGATAAACCTTTTCAATCGCTTCGTCCCATTCTTTTGCGCTGACGGTAAATTTGAATACCGCTTTGCCGTTGTTCTTTTCCACGGAATATTTCATTCTATTTCCTCCAAAAGGTAATATACTATCGGTTGCTAATTGTAGCACAATTGTAAAAAAAACACAAGCAAAAGCGGAACAGCGATTGCGTCGGAAAAGGTTTTTGCGGCTTTTTTTAAAAAAACAGAGGGTTTCCCATCGTTGCCGCCGCATGCGGTTTATTCGGAACAGTTGCCCGAACGGGGCAAACCGCGGTATAATAATCGCGAAAAGGAAAATGAGGTGCTTTTTATGCCATTGGACGCCATTACGCTGAGTGTACTGACTTGCGAATTAAATCACGAACTCAAGGACGGAAAAATTACCAAAATCGGGCAGCCGGAATCGGACGAAATTCATTTGCACGTTTACTGCGGCAAAACGAAAAAACTGCTTTTAAGCAGTAACCCGAGTTATCCGCGCGTGCATTTGACGGAGGACAACAAGGAAAACCCCGCCAATGCGCCCGCGTTTTGCATGCTTTTGCGAAAACACTTGACGAACGGCATCATTCGCAACATTTCGCAACCGCCCTTTGAACGCGCGCTCGATTTCGAAACGGAAGTGAAAAACGAACTCGGTTTTAAGCAAACGAAGCATCTCATAGCGGAACTGACGGGAAAAAGCGCAAACCTGATTTTGACGGACGACAACTATCGCATTATCGACACGTTAAAGCGCGTGCCGCTGAACCTGTCGAACACGCGGGTACTCCTGCCGGGGCTCCCCTACGATTTTTTGCTGCAAAAGGACAAAATCGAACCTTTTGACCTACCGACACAACGAAAAAAAACCGAATTGTTTTCCCTCGACGCAACCGAGGACTTTTTGCGGACGAATTTGAAAGGAATTTCCGCATTGACGTTT
>CAKPPA010000150.1 GCA_934177025.1 uncultured Clostridia bacterium | reverse complement strand
GTGCTGCCGTAAGGAACGGAAACCGTTTTTGTAAAGGGCAAAAACAGTCCGTCCGCATTTTCCAGCGTTACTTCCGCCTCGTCCACGTTTTCCGTGCCGACGTTGTTAAGCTCCAACACCCGAAATAACGGCACGCGTTCGTAATAGTCCGCATAGCCGACGGTGTGGCTCATTTGATAACGGAGCGTTAACGGCTCCTGATTGAGTTTTCCTTTCCTTTTTGCGGGAGTCATCCTATCCGCAACCTCCTTTGGTTCGGCGATGGGTTGCCACCGAAGTCAAAAGGATTTTGAGTGACTCAAAATCCTTTCCCCGATTTTTCTTCTTTTTCCGCAGGCATCAGTTTCAAGCCGTTGAGCGTACTTTCGTCCGGATCCGGCAAGACGGTGATGTTGCGCTGTAGTTGCTGCTCCACAAAGGAATCCAACCCTTGCAGATAGCTACTTCCCCCCGTTAAAAACACTTCGCATTCGTCGGAATTCGGAATGCTGTTCATTAAACTTTTTACCACGTCCGTAATGCGGATGGTAAGTTCCTCCACCGTGTCGTAAATTTCGCGTGCGGCAATCGTGACGGACGCCGCTTCCCCCGTTTTTGCGGAAACGCCCGATGCCGTGTAAACGGACATATCGTTGGAGTACAAACTGCCGCAATTCATTTTGACGGCTTCCGCTTCCTCGGCGGAAATGCGAACACCTTTTTGAAATTCCGCATATTTTTGGATTGCCGCGTCAATGGCGTTGCCCGCAAGGTACAAACTGCAACCGTTGACGATGGAATCGCCGCGAAGCAGTGCAATTTCGCTGCAACCTGCGCCGACGTTGACTATGACGCCTTCCGTTACCCCGTAAAGTCGTTGTGCCAACCGGAAATCCGCCGTGACGCCTTCGCGGAAGATCGTTTGTTTGACGCCCAAGCGATTGAAAATGCCTTCCAACACCGCTTTGTCGCCGCTGTTTAGGCTCAATGACGTTGCCAAAAGCAATTTGGAGCGATTCCACGAAACGCCTGCTTTTGCGGCGATTTGACGAAACAACGTTTCCGCCAATTCCTCCGAAACGACACAGCCTTCGTGAATCGGGTAAGCCAACCGCACGTTGTCCCTTTGGCGCAGTTTTTTCGCCGCCACCCCCGATGCCGCAACGCGATTGGACGCATCCAACGCTACTACCGCACTGTCCGTGTAAGAAATGTTTTTTTCAAGGCAGGCAATCCTGATATGTCGGGAGCCTAAATCCATCCGCAATTGCACGCTTAAAGCACCTCCGCAGTTTTTAATAATTCGTTTAAACCGTTGACGGGTAATCCCACCACGTTGTCGTAATCGCCGTCGATTTTTTGCACAAAATCGCATTCCTGAATGCCGTACGCACCCGCTTTATCCATCGGGGCACCGCTTTCGACGTAGCGATTGATTTCCTCCTCCGACAAAGGGCGAAAGGTTACCTCGGTTTTTTCAAGTAACGTTTGTTCCCGCGCACCGTAAAACAGCCAAACGGCAGTCATGACCGTGTGCGTTTTGCCGCTGAGTTTGTGCAGCATTCGCTTGGCATCCGCAGCATCCGACGGTTTTCCTAACCGCTCCCCGTCCGAAAACACCATGGTATCCGCACTGATGACGGCGGATTGCGGGTGACACTCGAACACGGATTTCCCTTTGACGTAGGCAATGCGGGAAACCAATTCCTCCTCGGTTGCCGCCGTAATGCCTGCTTCGTCCGCATGCGACGGGCAGATTTCAAAATTTTTTGTAATCCGTCCCAAAAGTTCCTTACGGCGCGGACTTTGCGATGCCAAAATTAATTTCATGCAAGTATTATAGTACATTTTTGCTGAAATGTAAAGAATGCTTTCCTAAGGAACGCCCCTTTTTGCGCACAAAAAAAAGAGTTCGGCAAATGACCGAACTCCCGTAAACTCGTTTGTTTTGTAACCCAAGCACCCTAGGTTTGCTTGTTACAAAATTTCCAAATTTTTGCGGAACACTTTTTTGAAGTCGCCCGTGGCTTTTTGCGCTTCGCGCATTTCCAAAACGGCGTCCTCCTCCGCTTCCACCTTCATAATGACGCTGTCGCCCAAAACGTCGCAGTTGATTTCGCTAACCAGCGAGTTGCGACTTTTGTCCAACGCAACGGCCAAACGCAAAATGACACCGAGTTTCCGTGCGGCCTCCAAATCCTCCTCCGACAAGATGTCGCGATACTTCGCCCAATCCTGCAGGTTGGCATCCTCCCTTTCGTAAATGTCATTGACAAAGGCGGAAAGCACAATGTCGTGATGCGACAAGCCGTAAATCGTGGCGTTTAAAATCATGTACGCCGAATGCTTTTGATATTTGTAGTACTTGAAACTGCGCCCTGCGTCGTGCATGAGTGCGCAAGTGCGCAACACTTTGACGTATCCGCGCGGGAATTTGTGCAGTACCCGAAGTTGCTTAAACAACTGCACGCACAAGTTGAACACCTGCTCCGCATGCTTTTCGTCCACTTTGAGTACTTGCATGTACGTGTGTAGGCTGTGCCCTAACACGTCCGAAATCGGTTTTTCCAACGTTTGCGGAACCGCATAGTTGAACATAATGCCTTCCCTCAGCCCACAGCTACCAGTGGTAAGGGACTCGAAATTCATAAAGTCCAAAAACGCTTTAATCGCGGAAAGTGCGCTTGCGAAAATGTCCGCACGTAGCGTGGACAAGCCGCGAATTTTCACCTTTTTATCCAAATCCAGCACTTTCATCATGTTGTAAATGCTGTCGAAATCCACCTTCGAAATTTGGTAGTTGTGAATCATTTCCAACGACGCTTTTTTAATTTAGTGCGAACTGCGCGCCCAGTTACGGAAGGTACCGCCGACAC
>CAKPPA010000149.1 GCA_934177025.1 uncultured Clostridia bacterium | reverse complement strand
CGGCGGATGCGAATGTGTTGACGTTGTTGAAAATCTTGCAATTGAGAGAGCAAAGAAAATTTTCGGCGCAGAGCACGCAAATGTTCAGCCTCACTCGGGCGCACAGGCAAATATGGCAGTTTTTTTCGCAACTCTTAAACCGGGCGACACCGTAATGGGGATGAATCTTTCTCACGGCGGACATCTTTCTCACGGAAGCCCCGTAAATATGTCGGGTTCATACTTTAACATCGTTCCTTACGGTGTTAACAAAGATACACAGATGCTCGACTATGATGAAGTAAGAAAAATCGCTCTTGAATGTAAGCCGAAACTTATTGTGGCAGGCGCAAGCGCATATTCAAGAACACTCGACTTTGAAAAATTTTCCGAAATCGCAAAGGAAGTCGGAGCATATTTAATGGTTGATATGGCTCACATTGCAGGTCTTGTTGCGGCAGGACTTCATCCCAACCCCGTTCCTTACGCGGATTTTGTAACGACTACAACGCACAAAACATTAAGAGGCCCCAGAGGCGGTATGATTTTATGCAAGGAAGAACATGCAAAAATGATTAACAAAGCAGTGTTCCCCGGTACGCAAGGCGGTCCTTTGATGCATACGATTGCAGCAAAAGCGGTTTGCTTTAAGGAAGCATTGCAACCGGAATTTAAAGTGTACCAACAACAAATTGTGAAAAACGCAAAAGTACTTGCGGACACGCTGAAAGCAAACGGTGTAAAACTGGTTTCCGGCGGAACGGACAATCACTTGATTTTAGTTGATTTGACGGAAGCGGGAATTACGGGGAAAGATTTGGAGCATTTGTTGGACGATGCTCACATTACGGCAAACAAAAACGGAATTCCGTTCGACAAAGCAAGCCCTTTCATTACCAGCGGTTTGCGTTTGGGTACGCCAAGCGTTACGACGAGGGGCATGAAGGAAGCGGAAATGAAGGAAATCGGGGAAATTATTGCTGATATCATCCAAAATAAGGAAGCTGCGGTTGCCCGTTCCAACGAAAAAGTTTTGGCTTTGACCAAACGTTTCCCGTTGTACGAAAACGACATTATCGAATAATTTAAAAATGAAATTCCTCTCTTGTGCGTAACGAGAGAGGAATTTTTTTTGCTTTTACGGACACTTTTTTTAGTTGTGACTGCATCGGTTGCAAAAATCGAAGACATTAAAAATGCTTAAAAAATGAAACGTCGTAAAAATTATTCTTGACGAAAAATTCATTGATATGCTATACTAATCCTAGTAATTTAGTATATATTTTTTTGGTAGGTATTATGAAATTATCAACAAAAGCAAGATACGGCTTAAACGCCTGCATTTACTTGGCGGAACATTATGACGACGGATTCGTTTCCGTTTCGGAACTTTCCAAAAGTACGGGGACAACGGAAGGGTACTTGGAGCAAATTATGGCGCTGTTAAAAAAGGCGGACGTTGTTTTAACGCAACGCGGCGCGGCGGGTGGATACCGCCTAAGTGCGGAGCCCGATTGCATTTCCGTCGGAAAAGTGTTGCGTGCCGTGGAGGACGATTTAAAAATTATCGATTGTTTGTCGGAAGAGTGCGGCAGCGAATGCCGATGCAAGTCCCGTCCGGTTTGGGTAAAACTGTATGAAAACATCAATCGCTATTTGGACACAATGAACTTAAAGGAACTGATTACGGAACCGTCGGAAGGCGAAGGAGAGGAAACAAAATGAGCGGGATTTATTTGGATTATGCGGCTACAACGCCGTTGGATGCGGAAGTTTTAAAGGAAATGCAGCCGTATTTTTCGGAAATTTTCGGAAATTCGCACAGTCAGCACGGATTCGGTCGGGAAGCAATGAAAGCAGTGGATGCGGCGCGCAAGCAAGTGGCGGACGCATTAAATGCATCGGCAAATGAAATTTATTTTACGGCGTCGGGTACGGAAGCGGATAACTGGGCAGTGAAAGGAACCGCGTTTGCTCGAAAGGACAAAGGAAAACATATCGTTACAACCCAAATTGAACATCACGCCATTTTGAACAGTTGCGAATGGCTGGAGGAACAAGGGTTTGAAGTCACTTATTTACCGGTGGATTCGTTTGGGTCCGTGCGTATAGAGGATTTAAAAAACGCCCTCAGAGAGGATACGATTTTGGTTTCGGTGATGATGGCAAATAACGAAGTCGGCACCGTGCAACCTTCGGAAGAAATCGGCGAATATGTAAAACAGTATGCAAAAAACGCTTTATATCATATCGATGCCGTTCAGGCGGCAGGAGCATTACCAATCGACGTAAAAACGTTGAAGTGCGATTTACTGACAATTTCCGCACACAAGTTTTACGGCCCGAAGGGAGTCGGAGCGTTGTTTATTCGGAACGGCGTGCGAATTGACAAATGGATTGTCGGCGGAGGGCAGGAACGGAGTATGCGCGGCGGAACAACCAACACCCCCGGCGTAGTCGGTATGGGCAAAGCCATCGAAAATGCTGTAGCGCGGGAGGTTGAGTACGTAAAGCATTGCGCGTCACTTAGGGACTACTTTATCGACCGAGTACAAAAGGAAATACCAAACGTAAAATTAAACGGTCATCCGATTCGCCGCTTACCGAACACTGCGAATTTTTCATTTGAGTTTATCGAAGGCGAAAGCCTGTTAATGCGTTTGGATTTGGACGGAATTGCCGTTTCCAGCGGTTCGGCGTGTTCCAGCGGTTCGTTGGAGCCGTCGCACGTGTTACGAGCTATGGGAGTCGACGTCGTTTTGGCGCACGGATCCATTCGGTTTACGTTCGGCAAACATACGACGAAAGAGGAAGTCGATACAACCGTTGAATGTTTGAAAAAGAACGTTGAAATTTTACGAAAAATGTCACCGTTGTTCCG
>CAKPPA010000148.1 GCA_934177025.1 uncultured Clostridia bacterium | reverse complement strand
GTTTGTTTACGTTTTTTTCTTCGTAAAAAGAAACATAGCATTCCCCCGTGGAAATATCCGCCCATGCCATAGCAACACCGCTCGGGTCGGAATAAACGCTTGCTAAAAAATTATTCTGTTTTTCCGTCAGCATGCTGTCTTCCATCAGCGTGCCTGGGGTAATGACACGAATTACTTCGCGTTCGATGAGCCCTTTCGATTCTTCCGGCGTTGTTAACTGTTCGCAAATTGCCACTTTTTGATTGGCCGCAATCAATTTTGAAATATAATTTTCCGCCGCATGATAAGGAATTCCGCACATCGGGGCGCGTTCCTCCTGACCGCATTCCCTGCCTGTAAGCACCAAATCCAAAATTTGGCTGGCAGTTTTGGCATCCTCAAAAAACATTTCGTAAAAATCGCCCAAACGATACATCAGAATACAATCCTGATACTGCTCCTTGATTGTGAGGTAATGCTTCATCATCGGTGAATACTCTTTTTTCATAAAAACCTCTTTGGAAGAATCTTCCCGTATATGCAAAAAGGAGAGTTTCCCCTCCGTTTAAATGCTGAATTGTGACGTACGGTTCCTAAAAAGTATACTATAAAAAAAGGAAAATTTCAAGGAGTTCACTTGAATTTTCCCTTATTTCGAAGTGTAAATAAATTTTGACAAAATCGTTTTAATGACGAGTAAAATCACATGGCGAAACTTTTTTCGCTTTTTACCGACACAATTGCGTTATGCCACGTGTAAGCCACACGCCCTTTTTATTTTAGTTTTCCCCACAACGTCGTAGACCGACAGCGATCGATTTCCACATTCACAAATTGTCCGATAAGGTTTTTTTCGGAAGCAAAATTAACGAGTTTTCCGCTGTCCGTCCTGCCACAGTATACATCAGGATATTTCGGTTGCGTGCCTTCGACCAAAATTTCCTCCGTTTTTCCGATCATGGCTTTTCCGATATCTTTTGTTACTTCATTCTGCACAGAAATCAGGCGTTCGATTCGATCCTTTTTAATTTCCGGTGGAATTTGATCCGCCATTTCGGCAGCAGGCGTCCCCTTGCGCGGAGAATACACAAAATCAAACGTTGTGTAAAACTGTGCCTCTCGCACCAAATTCAATGTTTCACAAAAATCTTCCTCCGTTTCCCCCGGAAAACCTATCATAATGTCACTGGAAAAACCGACGTTCGGAACTTTTGAACGTATTTTTTTTGTTAATTCCAAATATTTTTCCCTTGTGTAACGGCGATTCATTTTTTCCAAAATGCGATTAGAGCCGGACTGCACCGGTAAATGAATCGAATTGCAAATTTTTTCGTTGTTTGCAATCACGTCAATGACGTCGTCGGACAAATCCTTCGGATGAGACGTCATAAAACGCAACCGAAATTTTCCGTCCAAATTTGCTAAAGACTGCAATAAATCCGCAAAATTACTGCCGTCCTGCAAATCCTTTCCGTACGAATTGACATTTTGCCCCAGTAGAGTAATTTCCCGATATCCTTTTTGAATTAAACTTTGCGTTTCTGCAAGAATTTCGGCCTTTTGCCGACTATGCTCTCTTCCACGGACATAAGGCACAATGCAGTACGTGCAAAAATTGTTGCACCCGTAAATGATGTTAACCCAAGCATTTACTCCGCTGGTACGGTAAACCGGCAAGCCTTCCGTCAACTCGTCGTTTTCCGTAATTTCGCGGACTTTATTTTTTTGTTCGTAGGTTTTTAAAATCTCGCCAAAACGTGCTAAATTGTGTGTTCCGAGGATAATATCCAAGAACGGAAACCGCGCGCTTAAAACTTCCGCCGCTTTCGGTTGCTGTGTCATACAGCCGCAAACCGCAACGATTAACGATGGTTTTTTCTTTTTCAGCCGCTTCACCTGTCCGATATGTCCCAATATTTTGGTTTCCGCCGTTTCACGAATACAACACGTGTTGAAAATGATTAAATCTGCCTGCTCGGTGTTTTCGCACGGCAAATACCCGCATTCTTTCGCCATGCCGGCAAGTTTTTCGGATTCGTGTACATTCATTTGGCAACCGTATGTACGGATAAAATAATACTTCGTCATAAAATTTATTATAACTTTATTTCTTCTTTTTTACAAGAAAATAAATAATTATATTTCAATTTTCAAAGACTATTTGTAATGAGTATGCAAGCGGTTCGAAAATTTTTTAAAATTTTTCTTTTCACAATTTTGGCAATAGGCTTAACAATTGCCGTATTTTTGCTGTATGCAACGAGTATATCACCCAATGCCGTCGTATTTCAAAAGGACAAATTAAACAAAATCAATCAAAATCTCGTTATCAACGATACTTACGGGAATGAAATGGAAGATACTTTGTTTACGAAAAACTCGATTCCGGTGAAATTCGCTACATTAAAAGACTACACGAAAGATGCTTTTGTTGTTACTGAAGACAAACGTTTTTACGAGCATAACGGAATCGATCCGAAACGAATGGCCGGGGCAATCCTAAAAAATTTAAAAAGCTTCTCTCTCAAGGAAGGTGCATCCACCATTAGTCAACAATTAATCAAAAACTCGCATTTAAGCAATGAAAAAAGTTTTACTCGAAAATTAAACGAAATGAAACTCAGTTTGATTTTGGAAAACAATTACACAAAGGATGAAATTTTAGAAATGTATTTAAATATTACGTATCTAGGTGAAGGAAATTATGGGATTCAAGCAGCAAGTCAGCATTATTATCATATTGATGCCATTGATTTAAACAAGCAACAAAGTGAGGTATTGGTTAAAACTTTAAAAAGACCAAGTATCTATAATCCTTCTAAGATAAATTAAAAGACAGCAATTATTCAATGAATGCAATTATCGGCAAAGACGGAATTGAAAAAATCTGCGAAAAATATT
>CAKPPA010000147.1 GCA_934177025.1 uncultured Clostridia bacterium | reverse complement strand
ACTGAAAGGTCTGCCGGAACCGCACGACAAACGTACGGTGGAAGGGGATCTCGGCGCGAGGTATTCCGTGCATAGCGTAATCGAAGCATTCGGTTTTGATGAATTCTGCGAAAAAAGCGGCTTAACGGCGGAGCAGGTAAACCACTGTTTGGATGCAGTCACCAAGGACAAATCCATCATCGCGGCGGACCCTGTGCAAAAAACGTTCGACAACTGTGTCGGGGGCTGCTGTGCCGCATTAGCGGCGCGTCGCCATGCGGGGACGATTGAAAAAACGTTCGGCATGTGCGGGGAAATTTACGTGCAAACGGGCAAGGACTTAACGCGTGTAAGTCACGTCATCGGAACGGGTGGCCCGATCATCGATGCATCGGAACCGTTAAAAATTTTGAAGGAAGTCAGTACACCGGTACCGGGAGTGCTTCTTCCGAAGGATCCGAAGTTTGCCGTGGACAAAAAGTATATTTTAGCGGCGATGGGCATACTGAGCGAATACTATCCGGACGTCGCATTGGAAATTTTGAATAAAGAATTGGAGTGGAATTAAAATGGAAATTAAAAACAAAAAACTTTCTATGGATGAGTTTTCCAAAACTCGTAAGGAAGTGTTGGCTACTTGGCCGACAGGTAAGGATGTGGATTTGGACGAAGCAATCCAATATCAACAAGGAATCGACGCTTCGAAATCCTTCTCGAAAAAATTGATGGATGCAAAAGCGAAAGGAATCACGCTGACGCAGCCGCGTGCAGGCGTTGCGCTTCCGAACGAACACATCCAGTTGTTGCAATTTTTGGAAAAGGAAGGTCAAGCGGACTTGTTGCCTTCCACGATCGACAGCTACACCCGTTTAAACCGCTATGCGGAAGCGGATGTCGGAATTAAGGAAAGTCTCGCTGCGGGACGTTCGTTGTTGAACGGCTTCCCAGCAGTTAACCACGGTGTTCGTACTTGCCGTATGGTTACCGAAAGCGTAAACGTTCCGGTACAGGTTCGTCACGGAACTCCGGATGCACGTCTTTTGACGGATATCACCCTCGCCGGCGGATTTACCTCCTTCGAAGGTGGCGCAATTTCCTACAACATTCCTTACTCCAAAAACTATCCGTTGGAAAAAACGATTTTGGACTGGCAGTACACCGACAGATTGACGGGTATCTACGAGGAAAACGGAGTTTCCATCAACCGTGAACCGTTCGGACCTTTGACGGGTACGTTGGTTCCTCCTTGTATTTCCCACGCCGTTGCAGTTATCGAAGCAATCCTCGCTGCGGAACAAGGCGTTAAAAACATCACCGTTGGTTACGGCCAATGCGGAAACTTGATTCAGGACGTTGCTGCAATTCGTTCTTTGGAGGAATTGACGAAGGAGTACTTGGATCGTTTCGGCTACAAGGATATGCAAATCACCACCGTGTTCCATCAATGGATGGGCGGTTTCCCGGCTGACGAAGCGAAAGCATTCGGCGTTATCTCGTGGGGTGCTGCAGCAGCAGCGATTGCAGGCGCAACGAAAGTTATCGTAAAATCGCCGCACGAAGCAATGGGTATCCCGACGAAGGAAGCAAACGCGCAAGGTTTGAGATGTACGAAACAGGTGTTGACGATGTTGGCGGATCAAAAATTGCCGCAACGTGCAACCGAACAGGAAAAAGAACTGATCATTGCGGAAACGAAATGCATTTTGGAAAAAACGTTGGAACTCGGCAACGGCGATATCGCTGTCGGAGCAGTACGTGCGTTCGAAGCAGGTGTCATCGATGTTCCGTTCGCTCCGAGCCAAATCAACGCAGGCTTGGCATTGCCGGTACGTGACAACGACGGCGCAGTGCGTTTCTTCGAATTCGGAAACTTGCCGTTCACGCAGGATATTAAGGACGTTCACATTGCAAAAGTGCATCAACGTGCTTTGGCAGAAGGCAGAGACGTATCCTTCCAAATGATTATGGACGATATCTATGCTGTCGGAAAAGGCAGATTGGTCGGCAGAATCAATAAATAATTTGTTTTCTATCGCCGAAGAAAACTCTTCGGCGATTCACACTATTTAAAATACTGCGAAAAGCAGAAAGGGAGAATTTGTTATGAAAATAACGAAAGTGGTATGTTCAAAAGGCCGTACGGGATTCTTCTTCGACGACCAGAAGGCAATCAAAATGGGCGCGAAAAACGATGGCGCAGCGTATGTCGGCAGTCCTGTAACTCCGGGCTTCACGGCAATCCGTCAAGCAGGGGAAGCAATTTCCGTTATGCTGGTGTTGGAGGACGGACAAATCGCTTACGGCGATTGCGCAGCAGTGCAGTACTCCGGAGCAGGCGGAAGGGATCCGCTCTTCTTGGCGAAGGACTACATTCCGGTTATCGAAAGCACCATTGCTCCGATGTTGGTCGGAAAAGAGCTGACTTCCTTCAAGGAATTGGCTGAATTGGTTGACAACAGCACCGATCCTTTGACGGGTAAAAGAATGCACACGGCAATCCGTTACGGCGTAACGCAAGCAATTTTGGATGCTGTTGCAAAATCCCAACACAAACTGATGGCTGAAGTTGTGGCGGACGAATACCACACCGGCGGAGTTAGCGACAAAGAAATCCGCATCTTCACGCAATCCGGCGACAACCGTTATGAAAACGTGGATAAAATGATCCTGAAACAAGCAGCAACGCTTCCGCACGGATTGATCAACAACGTTCAAACGAAATTGGGCGAAAACGGCGAAATTCTGTTGGAATACGTAAATTGGCTGAAAAACAGAATCAACGAATTGAAACCGGAATCCGATTACGTTCCGAACCTGCACATCGACGTGTACGGCACGATCGGACAAGCGTTCAACAACGACTGCGAAAAAATCGTAAACTACTTCGAACAAATCGAAAAAGCAGCGGCTCCGTTGCAAGTT
>CAKPPA010000146.1 GCA_934177025.1 uncultured Clostridia bacterium | reverse complement strand
TCCCGAAATTTTTTTTCCAAAACGTTTCTTGCCTGCGGCGCGTGGCGTGCGCGCGGAATGGAAAAAAATATCTTGATTTTTTAGGAAACTTTATGATAAAATAAACCATCTTAACGTAGGGGCAATCGGTAGCGTTAGGTGGTAAGCTCCTTAGGTGCAAAATCTCAGGGGAAAGGGGGCAAAATGAGGAAAAAACAAATCACAAAATTGGTTACGTTTTTGATGGCGTTCGTACTGTGTTTGGTGCTGGTCGCTTGCGGCGACGTTTGGCACGAACTCAAAACCGAAAGCGGCGTAACGGCGAACGGGGAGTTTGAAAAAGGCTCGTCGCTCGAAGTCAAAGCCGAAGCCGCCACCGGCGAAAAAGGCAAAGCGGCGCTTGCGGTCGTAACAAAACCTTACGACGTTTCCAAGGTTGCGGTGTTCGACATTTCCGTCGTGAAGGACGGCGTCAAAGTGCAACCGAACGGAAAAGTGAAGGTAACGTTGCCGAAGCCGTTTGCGTCGGAACACGGCTTTGTGACGTATCACGTAAAAAACGACAATTCCGTGGAGGAACTTGTTACCACGGTAAGCGGCGACAACGTAACGTTTGAAACGGAAAGTTTCTCCTATTTTATCGTTGCGGCAGTCGTGAATGCAAACGCACAGCACGTACACAGTTACGTCGAGCGTGCCGGCGAAAGAAATCTCGTCGACACGGCAACCTGTCAACGCAAGGCGGTGTATCGCCTCATTTGCAGTATTTGCAACGCAATGGGCAGGGAAACGTTTGAGTACGGCGACTTGGCGGCACACAACTTGCGGGAGGAAAAAGGGTACGACGCCGGTTGCGAGCGCGCTGGGCTAACCCACGGCAAACGGTGCATCACACCAGGCTGCACTTACACCGAACAAGAGGTAATTCGTCCGCACGGACATTCGATGCAGGCGGAAAATGCAAAAGCACCGACTTGCACGGAAGCGGGCTGGAACGCTCACACAAAGTGTAAGTACTGCGGCAAAACGGAAGGTTACGTGCAAATTCCTGCAACGGGGCACAAAATGCAAGTTGTTCCGCGGTTGGAACCGACTTGCACGAAATGGGGCTACGAGGAGCACGAGGAATGTACCGTCGAAGGCTGCAAAGCGCAATCCGACTACAAATCGTTGCCGGCACTCGGACACGATGAAATCCTTTATCCGGCAAAGGAGCCTACCTGCACCGAGGAAGGTTATTGGCGGGCATACAGAACTTGTTCGCGTTGCGACTACACTTCCAACACCCCGAACAACACGCGCGATGCGCTCGGGCACTTTTTGCAACATCACGAGGCAAAAGCACCGGATTGTTTGGTAGGTTGGGCGGAATACAACACTTGTCGGCGCGACGGTTGCGACTACACGACAAAGGTGGAAATTCCTGCCACCGGCAAGCATAATTACGTTTGTGACGTTTGTACCACCTGCGGCGAACAAAACCCTATTAGGTACACGCGCGAAGGCAATTACATTTATTTCGGTTATTGGACGCAATCTTGCGAACGGGACGAAACCATTACGGCAAAATTAACGGAAATTGCGGGAGCCTATCCGGTCCCTCCGAAAAATGAAAACAAACACGGCTGGGTGAATCACGAAGGTGCTTCGGGTATGTGGCAAAAGGACGTCATTTACAACAACGTAAAATACCGTGGCATCATAATGAACGAAACGCGCGCGGTGGACTATTCGTGGGTTAATATGAACAACGGATACGGACAAAGAACGCTGTACTGGTTTAAATTCGAGCCGATTAAGTGGCGAATCCTCACCGAGGACAAGGTAAAAAAGGAAGCGTATTTAATGAGCGACATTGCGTTGGACTACCAATGCTTACAGCCAAAGCCGTGGAGGGAATCTAGGACTGTTGACGGACAAATACGTGATTTTAACACGAGCGACGGCGTTCCGGAGGGGACGTACGCCAACAATTGGGAATATTGCTTCCTTCGTCAGTGGTTAAATGAAACCTTCTACAACGAGGTGTTTAACGATTTGCATAAGGAACTGATTCAAACCGTAAAGTTGTCAAACGATGTGCTTAGTTGTAACCCGAATGAATACCCAACGCTGTTTCATGATTTAAACGGAACAAACATCTATGCCAACCAGTGTAGGGACACGTACGACAAGGTGTTTTTAGTATCCTTGCGCGACATCACAACCAAGGCTTACGGTTTTTCGGCGGAGGTAACGGCGGAGGATCCTGCGCGGAAGTACGCTGCAACCGATTTTGCAAGATTCCACGGGCTTTCGGTTTCGGTTTCGGGAGATGAGGTAACTTGGTTTACCCGCTCGCCGAGTACGTGGTACGACAATCCGGGGATAACAAACTACGGTGTGTTTAATGGCGAAAAAGGAAAACTGGATAGGGCCGGTGTTTTTGCGAAGGGCGGAGTCGTGCCTGCATTGTGGATAAATTTAAATTAGGTAAGTTTAGCCTCAGGGGCGAACGGACTTGGCTACAAGGATAGTCAACAAAACTCGAAGGAACGTTGTTTCACGTGAGGAAACTTTTACGGGTAAAAATTCGAGTTACTTGAGCAAAACAAAATTGGCCTTTGTCGGATTTGCAAAATTCGGTTTTGCGGAACGAAAGGGCGGTTCGGTGAATTTGATGTTTCGAAAGTGGCGGCATTTTGCCGCCACAAAACCGTTTTGGCAAACACAACAAATTCCAAACAATTTTCACAAAACGCACCTTGCGCCCTTGTTCAAAAAAACTTGACAAAAATGGAAATTATGTTAAAATGTCCGAGGATTACATATAAGTTTATATAATGCATAAACGTTTCTACCAACTTGCTAAAGTTGACTATGTACCGAAGGGGACAAGTCTACAAAGGCAAGTTTTTTTGTATAGGAGGGGTTATGTACGATTTAGTCATTGTC
>CAKPPA010000145.1 GCA_934177025.1 uncultured Clostridia bacterium | reverse complement strand
CAGGAACAGGCGTTGGAGGATAAAAACAACGTCGACAAGGAGCTTTCCGACTTAAAGGAAAAGGAACTGAATTTAACCGTCGGGTTGGAGCGGCAATCCGGCGAAGGGCGATTGCTGTCCGAACGGATTAAAAACCTCAAGGAGCAAAATCTTCGCTTGGACGAAGCCTGCGAAACGGCAAAAAAGAATTTGCAGGAAGCAATTGAGGAAATTCAAAGATTGACGCAAGCACAGGCGGAAAAACGTTCGGAATACGGCATTTTAACCAAACAGTTGACGTCGCTACACGAAAAAAATCTGGAATTAATCGGGCTGATTACCGACAATCAGGATAAAGTCGAAAATTCGCAGGCGGAAGTTTTAAAAATTTTGGACGGCTTGTCCGAACAACGTAGTAAAAGTGCAAGTTTGCAGTCGGAAAAAGCAACGCTTGCGGCGCGCTTGAAGGAAATCGAAACGGAAGAAGCCTCGCTTATCGTAAAGGTGGAGGAATTTAGCGGCGGACAAAATGAACTGCTGAAGGAAAAACTTCGTTTGGAGGCGGAAAAGGAATACGTTTCGGCGGAACTTTTAAGGACGCAACAGGCGCAAAAACAGTGCGAACAAAAGTGGCGAGACTGTATTCAGCAGTACAATCAGCTGAAGGAAGCCGTTGCGGTGGAACAGGCAAAACTGAAAATGTTGCGCCAAATGGAGGAAAATTTCGAAGGATTCGGCAATAGCGTAAAAATGTTGTTAAAGGATTGCCGAAATAACGAATCGCTTCGATCCAAAGTTTTGGGCGTTGTCGGCAATTTGTTAAAGGTTCCGGCGAAGTTTGAAACGGCAATGGAAGTAACGCTGGGTGCCGCAATTCAAAACGTCGTCACGCGTAACGAAGAAGAAACAAAGGAAATTATACGTTATCTTAAAAATAATCGCTACGGCCGAATTACATTTTTGCCGTTGACCTCGGTAAAACCGCGTAAACTTGAGGACAAAAGTATCCTTCGGGAAAACGGTTGTTTCGGCGTTGCTTCGGACTTGGTGGAGTACGATCAAAAATACGCCAACGTTTTTTCGAGTTTACTCGGAAGTACAGTGGTGGTGGATCACATCGACACAGCGGTCGCACTCAGCAAAAAGTACGGATACCGCTATCGAATCGTTACGTTGGAGGGGGACATGATTCTTCCTTCCGGCTCGATTTCCGGCGGTAGCAAAAAAACGGAAAATTCCGGCGTGTTGTCGCACGACAGGGAGCGGAAAGAAGCGGAAGACAAAATCAAGCGAGATATCGCCGAGTTGGAGGAGCAAAAAAACCTTCGCGCTGCCTTGGAAACAAAGCGTACGCAACTCGATGAATTGGTTGCGGTAAACGCAAACAAAGTGCAGGACGTTATGATTGCGCTTGCGGCATTGGAGGAAAAAATCGAAAAATCCAATGCGTTAAGCAGCAACGAGCGGACGCAGGCGATGAAACTTGCGGAGGAAAAACTTCGAATCCAAAAACGTTTGGACGAAATTGCGGATACGGAACTTTTAACGCAGGAGCAAATTCGTAACCTTTCTGCCGACAAGGACAACACGAATCTTGACGTAACGCAAACGCAAAGCGAGTACAATCTGCTAAAGGAAAACCGCGAAAAATTGCAGGAGGAAATTACCTCCCTAAAACTGAAAATCGCAGGTTTGGAAACGAATTTGGCTGCGGATGAAAAAGAGTGTCTTTCGCAGGAGGCACGAAGGGCAGAATCACAAAAGATTGTGGAAGAATCGCAAAAAAGTTTGGAAAACAACGCCTATGCGATTGCGGAATATCAAAAAGAAATCCAACGAATGGAAAACACTTCGGAGGATACGCAGCTTTTGGAGCAAATTAAGGCGAGTATTCGTAACGTCGACCGTCGAAAAGAGGATTTGCAAGCGGCATTCGTGGAGGCTGACAAGGATCGAAACTTTTACACGCAGGAAATTCAGCGTTTGAAGGATTTGAAATTGAAGGAAGAGTTTAATCTCGAAAAAATCGACACGGATATCGAAACCTTGCAGGAAAAAATTCAAACGGACTATGAATTGACGTATTCCTCGGCGATGCGGTTAAAGGACGAAAATTACGACATTGAAAGTTCGAAAAAGGAAATCGCAAAATATCGTTCGCAAATCAGTCACTTAGGTTACGTTAACGTCAACGCCATTCAGGACTATGCGGAAACGTTTGAACGCTATAAGGAACGGGAATCGCAAATGGAGGACCTGAAAAAAGCGGATGAGGACTTAACGCAGGTGATTGCGGAGCTTACCAAGGAAATGGTAGTGCGGTTCAACGACGGGTTCGAACAAATTAACCAAAATTTTTCCGAAGTATTTCGTGAATTGTTTGCGGGAGGGCATGCGCGCCTGACTGTGGAAAAGGACGAAAACAAGGACGAATTGGATTACGGCATCGAAATCGAAGCACAGCCGCCGGGAAAGAAATTACAAAACATTTCGCTGTTGAGCGGGGGCGAACGGACGTTGACGGCGGCGGCAATTTTGTTCGCAATCCTAAAACTACGCCCGATGCCGTTCTGTGTGCTGGACGAAATCGAGGCCGCACTCGACGACGCCAATGCGGAACGAATCGCAAGATATTTGCGTAAGTTCTCCAAGGATACGCAATTTTTGGTCATTACGCACAAAAAGCCTACCATGGAGGAGGCAGACGTGTTGTATGGCGTTACCATGGAAGAAAAAGGCGTGTCGAAAATCGTTTCCGTACAATTAACGGATGCAATTAAAACTATCGGAGCATAATTATGGGAATTTTTTCAAAAATCGTATCCGGTTTAAAAAAGACGAAACAAGTCATAGGATTTAAACTGCAACAACTGTTTAAAGTCGGCGTATTTAACGATGAATTTTACGAGGAACTTTACGACATTTTAATTTCCAGCGACGTCGGTGCGGAAGCAACGGACGAAATCGTTGAGCGATTAAGGGAAAAAATGGAGGAAGAACACGCAACAACGTCCGAAAAAGCGTATGCTCTTTTAAAAG
>CAKPPA010000144.1 GCA_934177025.1 uncultured Clostridia bacterium | reverse complement strand
GCTTGTCGTGCAGCGGCAAAATTTCCCCGCATTGCAGTAAGTACGCCGTCCGTTCGTAATGCGCGCGGTACGCGCGATCGAGTTTATCCGCCAAGGCTTTCGGCTCATCGTACAAAATCAAGGCGTTTTCGGGCAGATACTCCGTAACGGAAGCCCCTCCGCACAGACAGGCAAGCCAATTGTGGTCGGCGGTGTTTTCCTGTAGCTGCGGCAAAAGTTCCGACAAAATCGTTTGCAGGCGCGCCGCTGCCTCCGGCTTCAAAATTTGGCGTTTTGCTTCGTTTTGCAGCCGCTCCGCCAATTCCTCGCCCTTTTCGTAAAAAATTTCACGCGCGGGACAAAGCGTCACTTCCGTTTGTCGCCGCACCGATTTCATCGTTTCGGGATCGATGGTTTTGATATCCTCCACCGTGGTGTCCCAAAACTCAATGCGCACCGGCATCGGCTCGGACGGCGAAAACACGTCCACAATATCGCCGCGGCGGGCAAACTCGCCCGCTTCCTCCGCTTTTTCCGTGCGGCGGTAGCCTGCGGCAAGGAGTTTTTGTACGAATGCTTCCAACCCGCACTCCTCGCCTTTTTTGACGGTTAAAATATGCGAACAAAATTCCTTTTTTTTCGGTAGCGGACGCATCAACGCTTCCGCCGTCAGCACGATCCCATTCAGCTTGCCGCGGCACAAGTCGAACAACACGGCGTTCCGCTCCTTGCGAAAGTTCGTTTTTTCGCCGGACTTGTACAGTAAAACGTCCTCGCGAAAGGGCAAATACGCCACGTCCCCCAGGATTTCGCTAAGCCGTCGTGCCAAGTCCTTCGCCGCAAGATAATCCGCGCAAACGTACACAAAAAAGGCGTCCGTGTTCGCCGCAAGCAAAATTTTTTCGTTTTGTTGTACGCCAAAAGCCGCAGTCGAAATTTTACTGCGGATGTTTTCGCGTATATGTTCTATGACCGGATGTTCCCAACGATAGATCGATTCCATGTGCTTCCTTCCACCGTTCACGAAATTTTCCTACTTTTTGTTGTACTTTTGCATAACCTTTTCGATCGGCATGCCGCCGGCAAAATCCGCCGCGGCAGCCGCCGCGTTTTCAAACGCAGGTTGCATCACTTCCCGACACTCCGGCGAAATTTTGCTTAAAACGAAATCCTTTAATTCCATTTGCTCCGCCGTGGGTTTGCCGATGCCGACGCGAATGCGATTGATGTCCGACGTGTTCATCAACTTTACGATGTTTTTCATGCCGTTGTGCGTGCCTGCCGAACCCTGAAACCGTATGCGCACCGCACCGCGCTCCAAATCCGTGTCGTCGTAAACGACCAAAAACTTTTCCCGCTCGATTTTGTACTTACGCACCAATTCCGCAACGCTTTCGCCGGACAAATTCATGTACGTAATGGGTTTTGCCAAAATCACTTTTTCGCCGTTTTTCCGCAAATGCGCCGTCAATGCGCGGCATTCCCCCTTGTCGAACGCAACGCCTTCCTTGGCGGCAAGCAAGTCCAACACGCTAAACCCCACGTTGTGATAGGTGTTTTCGTAAATTTTATCCGGATTCCCCAGTCCTACGATTAAATACATTTTTTCTCTCCGAACGCATTATAGCATACTGCGTTTTTTATGTAAACAAACGGGACGCTTCCGCGCCCCGTTTTTCCCATTCACTTAACCGCATTTGGAGTAGCCGCAATTTCGACAAACCACGCAACCGCCCTCGTGCTCCACTTTCGCGCCGCACTCCGGACAGAAGCGAATTTGATTTGCATTGCACGGTTCCCGCTCCTCCGAAGTTTCGCTTAACGGACGAACGATTTTTTCCTCCAAAATTTCCGCATTGTCGCTGTAGTTCAAATCCACCACTTTTTGCACGACTTTTGCAATGGCATCCGGACAGGAAGTGACCTTTAGCCCATGTTGCCGAATGGTGGACGGGCAACGAATGCCCTTAAGCTGACTTAACAACGTTTTTACGTCCACGCCCGAACGCAAACCGATGGAAAGGAGCCTTGCCGTCGCTTCGCTTTGCGACGGGCATCCCCCTGCCTTGCCGGTGTTGGTAAACACTTCCACAATGCCCTTGTCGTCGTAGTTTACCGTAATGTACAGGTTTCCGCACCCGATACGCACCTTTTCCGTAAAGCCTTTGACCACTTCCGGACGCGGGCGCGGCAAATGATTCGTTTCCCGTTGCGGACACTCGCTGCAACTTGTCGGCACGCTACTTTCCTTGTTGTTCACTTTGCCGATGTTCAGCACCTGACTTTCCCTTGAGCCGTCGCGATAAATCGTAACACCCTTCAGCCCCAATTCGTAAGCCAGCCGATACACTTCGTCCACGTCCTCCACCGTAGCGTCGTGCCCGAAATTTACGGTTTTGCTGACGGCGTTGTCCACGTTTTCCTGAAACGCCGCCTGCATTTTGACGTGATAAATCGGCGAAATGTCGTGTGCGGACACAAACACCCGTTTCATCTCCTCCGGAATTTCCGCAATGTGCTGCAACGTGCCTTGCTCCGCAATTTGGCGCATAATTTCCGGCCGATTCAGCCCACGTTCCTCCAACGCTTCCTTCAAAATCGGGTTCACTTCGATTAATTCCGTTCCGTCCATTACGTTGCGGATAAACACGTAGCCGAAAATCGGCTCCACACCGCTACTGACGCCGGCAATGATACTCAACGTGCCGGTCGGGGCAATGGTCGTTACCGTAGCGTTCCGCTGTTTTGCGCCGTTTTTCAACGTGCTTTCGGCAAAAATCGGAAAGGCTCCCCGCCGTTTTGCCAATTCCTTGCTTGCTTTATGCCCGCAGTCCTGAATGAATTTCATAATTTCGCGGCCGGTCGCAATGCCTTCGTCGCTGTTGTAAGGAATGCCTAGGAGTAGCAACAAGTCCGCAAACCCCATAACGCCCAAGCCGATTTTGCGCGAAGCCTTGGTCGTTTCGTCGATAATTTCCAATGGATACTTGTTGACTTCGATGACGTTATCCAAAAAGTGCACGGCTTTTTCCACCGTTTTGCGC
>CAKPPA010000143.1 GCA_934177025.1 uncultured Clostridia bacterium | reverse complement strand
GCACAAGGCATTGTGTTTACTATGCCGGTTGATGAAGTGAGCGAAAACTTAAAAAATCAACTGCAAAGCAAAGAGGAAACGGAAGAGGACGAGGAATAAGTCCTTTTTCCTTATTGTGAAGTTTTTAACAAAACAGTTTTTTGAAAAGTAGTTTTGCATGAAAGTAGGCAGAAAAAAGCGAAAACCGAAATGGATTTCGTTAGTTTGCCGTAATGCGGAACAATCGCATGTTTTCAAAAAACAAAATCGCAAAACGAATGAATTTTCATTTTGTAAAAAAGTACATAATCATTCCTTGTCCATACGGATTTCAAAAAATTCCGTCTTGCCGTTCTGCAGGGTAGGGACTACAAAACGGGACGAGGAATGAGGCAAAACCTTTTAAAAAAAGGTTTTAGGCTTGTAATAAGCGTCATCAGGACTTGTCAGGCGAGTGGTATGGGGAATAAAAAATCACAGACGAAAGCAGTCGAGCGGATTAATGCCGATTTTCATGTCGGACTAAATACTGCTCAAGTAAAACACCAAAAAGAATTAGGTTTAACCAATCGAAAAAAGAACGAAACTTCAAAATCCTATGCAAAAATTATTTTCGGCAATTTGTTTACGTTCTTTAACATTTTGACGTTCGGCATTGCGGCAATTATTATCATTATCGGCGAATACTCCAATGCGTTGTTTATTACGATTATTTTGGCGAATCTTTTCATCGGGATTGTGCAGGAAATCAAGGCAAAACTTACCGTCGAAAAATTATCGCTACTAAACAATCCTGTTGCAACGGTCATACGGGACGGGGAGGACTGCCAAATTTCAACGGATGAAGTCGTGCTCGACGACATCATTCGCTATACGACGGGCGATCAGATTACTTGCGATTCGATCCTTTTGGACGGCAAGTTGGAGGCGAACGAGTCGCTTTTAACAGGGGAATCGGACGCAATCAAAAAACAACCGGGCGATTTTGTGTTTGCAGGGAGTTTTGTTTCTTCGGGATCCGCCGTTTGTCGTGTCGAAAAAGTCGGTGCCGATAATTACGTTGAAAAATTATCCGCACAGGCGAAAAAATTTAAGGTAACGCCGTCGGAACTAGTAAAATCGTTGGATATTTTAATTACCGCTATCGGTTTTATTATTCTTCCGTTAGGTGCGTGGTCTTTTTACAACAACTATCAGGCAACGTCAGGAAACATCAATGCGGCAATTGTCAGTACCGCAGGCACAATGATCGGCATGATTCCTGCCGGCATGTTTTTGTTGACCAGTGTGGCGTTGGCGGTAGGCATCATAAAACTTGCCCGTCATAAAACGTTGGTGCGCGATTTGTATTGCATCGAAATGCTGGCTCGAACGAACGTCCTGTGTTTGGACAAAACCGGAACGATTACTGATGGTACGATGCAAGTTCAGGAAGTTGTCGCTTACGACGAAAAATTTGATTTAAACGACGTTTTCTGTAATTTTTTGAACGCTATGCCGGACAAAAACCTTACGGCGGAGGCCTTGTTAAAGCATTTTCATTCGGAAAATTCGTATCGCGCAATCTCCTTTGTGCCGTTTTCGTCCGAGCGAAAAAAATCTGCCGTAAGTTTTGACGGACTCGGAACGTTTGTGTTTGGTGCAAGTGAGTTTGTGCTAAAGGACGTCCCTGCGGAAATTCAAAAACAAACGGATCGGTTTTTGCAACAGGGGTTAAGGGTACTAATGCTTGCACATACGGACGCGGCTTTACAAAATGAGGAAATTCCGTCCGAAGTGCAGCCGGTGTGTTTGGTGGCTTTAAGCGATCATATCCGCGACGACGCGATTCAAACCATTGATTGGTTCCGCGAATGCGGCGTTAAAATTAAAATTATTTCCGGAGATAATCCGATTTCCGTTTCACAAATAGCCAAAACCGTTGGGATCGACGATGCCGACAAGTTTATTAACTTGGAAGGACTATCGGAGGAGGAAGTACGCAAAGCGGCAAACGAATGCACGGTGTTTGGTAGGGTAACGCCGGAACAAAAATACTTCCTCGTCAGCGAAATGCGCAAGGCAGGAAACACTGTTGCCATGACGGGAGACGGCGTAAACGATATTTTGGCGTTTAAGGAGGCCGATTGTTCCATTGCAATGGCGTCGGGAAGCGAAGCGGCGCGAAACGTGGCAAGTTTGGTGTTGTTGGATTCCAACTTTGCTTCAATGCCTGCCGTTGTTTTGGAAGGACGACGCGTCATTAATAACGTACAAAAATCCTCGTCGTTGTTTTTGATGAAAACAATCTTTACCATTGTGTTTTCCATATTCATTGCAATCCTCGGCGTTGTGTATCCAATCACGCCGTCGAAACTAATGTTGTTTGAATTTTGCGTCATTGGCATACCGTCCTTTTTGCTGGTGCTACAACCAAACGACAATCGCATTAAGGGACGGTTTTTGACGACGGTGTTAAGCCAAGCGGTGCCTTATGCCATGGTGTTTATCATTAACGCAATCGTCATTTACGTGGTTGCGCCGATGTTCAACTTAACAATGTTTGTGGACGACATGGTTATTTACACTATGACGTATATCGGGTTTATCGCTTTGGTTTATTTGAGTTTGCCGATTAATCGCTATCGCGCATATATGCTTATCGGATCCGTTACCGTGATTAGTTTGGGCTTTTTGGTGCTTCCGCGAATTAACCTCGGCGAAAAACCGATTTTGGATATTGCTCAATTACCGACGTCCGCAACGATTATGTGCATTGTTATGATTTTGTTGGCAATTCCGATTTTGTACGGGTTGCTGAAAGGCGCGAACGTAGTTAAGAAAAAAATCGAAAAAAAGATGGAAATGCGCCCGCGAGCGTAAGGAAAGTAGGAGAATTTTTCTCCTACTTTTTGTTTCATCTCCGTTGTAAAAGAATTTCGTACAAATTCATGGAACGGAACAGATTGTGCCTGCCTCAAAAGTCGAGTGATTTTTTTATTAGGATTACATACACTAATAAAGAATATGAAAACGAGAGGGTAGGATGATCGAAAAATCCATTAGCGTCAAT
>CAKPPA010000142.1 GCA_934177025.1 uncultured Clostridia bacterium | reverse complement strand
TACGGCACGCTTAAAAGTGCGTACCGGCGACGAAGTGGAAGTCGGCGACCAACTGACCGAAGGCTCCATTTACCCGCAGGACTTGTTAAAAACGAAAGGCATCAAAGCGGTGCAGGAGTATTTGGTAAAGGAAGTGCAGTCGGTTTACCGTTTGCAAGGCGTTGAAATCAACGACAAGCACGTGGAAGTTTTCGTGCGGCAAATTATGCGTAAAGTCAAAGTGGAGTACGCAGGCGACTCCAACCTGTTGCCGGGCGAACTTGTGGACGTGTTCCGCTTCGAGGAGGAAAACGACGCCGCGCTGGAAAACGAAGGAAAACCGGCAACGGCAAAACGGACGCTCCTCGGAATTACGAAATCCTCCTTGGCAACGGATAGCTTCCTGTCGGCGGCATCCTTCCAGGAAACGAGCCGCGTGCTGACCGAAGCTGCGATCAAAAACAAAATCGACCCGTTGTACGGCTTGAAGGAAAACGTCATCATCGGTAAATTAATCAGTGCCGGCACGGGAATGAAAGGTTACAAAAACGTCGAATTGAGCGAAAACGTTACCGTTCCTTCGGAAGAGAAGGATCTGTAAATTCCGTCGGGTGCATTTGCTTGACGGGCTTGCCCGATTTTGATAAAATGGTTTGGCGCATGAATAAAAGTTGGAATGAATTAAAGGAAATCCCGAAAGTCGTAGGGGCGAGGCAAGTTGTGCGAGGCATGACGAAAGGCGAAATCCGAACGGTTTGGCTCGCAGCGGACGCGGAACCGAAGTTCCGACAAAAAATTCGGGAAAATGCGGAAAAGTACGGCGTCGAGGTCATCGTCGCCGGTACGGGCGCCGAATTCCGACGGGTGTGCGACGTGGATGTCGACACCTACTGCTTCGGCGAAAAAAAATAACGTTTTTTACCGGCAACGGTGAAAATAAATTAGAATTTATCTTCGGAGATAAGTTCACCGATTATTACGAAAAGGAGGGAAAAAATGCCTACTATCAATCAGTTGATTCATCAGGGAAGAAAAAGCGAAGTTGTGAAAAGCAAAACTCCTATGTTGGAGTCCTGCCCGCAAAAACGCGGCGTATGCTTGAACGTAACGACGACTTCTCCTAAAAAACCGAACTCTGCATTGCGTAAAATCGCACGTGTTCGGCGTACCAACGGTATGGAAGGTACTTGCTACATTCCGGGCGAAGGTCACAACCTTCAGGAACACAGCGTGGTGCTGATTCGTGGCGGCAGGGTAAAAGATTTACCTGGCGTACGGTATCACATCATTCGTGGCGCTCTGGATACTGCCGGCGTTGCAAAACGCAAACAAGCAAGATCGAAATACGGCGCGAAGTTAGGAAAGTAATTCTTTGCTGAAGCAAAAAAGTAATTCTCGGTGAATAGCGTTTCTCCGTGATTACTTATAGCAGTATGCTTTTAGCAGAAGGTTCTCTGGCAGGGCAACCTGCCATGCAGTTAGCTGTAAAATCCAAGCGAGAAACAATCTCAAATCACAAAAGGAGGTAAATGAAATGCCAAGAAAGAAAGGCAGCGTTGTAAAGAGAAGCGTATTGCCTGATCCCGTTTACAACAGCACGGTCGTAACGAAATTCATCAATCAGATCATGTTGGACGGGAAAAAGGGAATCGCGCAAAACATTGTTTACGGCGCATTCGATATCATCAAGGAAAAAATGAATCAGGATCCGATGGAAGTTTTCACGCAGGCGTTGAATAACGTTATGCCGATGCTCGAAGTCAAAGCACGTAGGGTCGGCGGTGCAAACTATCAGGTTCCGATGGAAATCCGCCCGGACCGCAGACAAACGCTTGCGATCCGTTGGTTGACCGCAGCGGCACGTAACCGCAGCGAAAAGGAAATGGACAAACGTGTTGCCGGCGAATTGATGGATGCATTCAATTCCACGGGCGCCGCTTTCAAAAAGAAAGAGGACATGCACCGTATGGCGGAAGCAAACAAGGCGTTTGCGCATTATCGCTGGTAAAAATAGGAGTACATTATGCCAAGAAAATATCCACTCGAATTGGTGCGTAACATCGGTATCATGGCGCACATCGACGCCGGAAAAACGACGACGAGCGAACGGATTCTGTTCTTCTCCGGTAAAACGCGGAAAATCGGCGAAGTGCATGACGGCGCGGCTGTCATGGACTCGATGGTTCAGGAACAGGAAAGAGGAATTACGATCGCCAGCGCCGCAACTACGGTGCATTGGGTGAATTCCCACAATCAAATTGATTACCGCATTAACTTAATCGACACCCCGGGTCACGTGGACTTTACGGTGGAAGTCGAACGTTCGTTGCGCGTGCTGGACGGCGCGGTTGCCGTGTTCTGTGCAAAGGGCGGCGTGGAACCGCAAAGCGAAACGGTATGGCATCAGGCTACGAAGTACAAAGTGCCGCGGATTGCGTTCGTTAACAAAATGGACATCAACGGTGCAAACTTCGAAAACGTCGTTGCAATGATGCGCGACCGCTTGAAAGCAAACGCAATGCCGATCGAATTGCCAATCGGAAAAGAAGAAACGTTCGAAGGGATCATCGATCTTATCGAAATGAAAGCGTACTACTACCTTGACGCTACGGGTACCAAAATCGAAGTTCGGGACATTCCGGCGGACATGATGGAAAAAGCGCAAAAGTATCGTACCGAACTGTTGGAATTCATTGCGGAACGCAACGAAACTCTGATGGAAAAGTACTTCGCCGGCGAGGAATTCTCCGAGGACGAAATCCGTTCCGAATTGCGTAAAGCAGTTTTGGCAATGGAAGTCAATCCGGTGTTGTGCGGCAGCTCGTACAAAAACAAGGGCGTACAAAAATTGCTCGACGCAATTACGGACTATTTGCCTAGCCCGATCAACATTGACCACGTTGTCGGCTTCGACGTGAAGGATCACAGCAAGGAAATCGTTCGCAAAACCAACGACGACGAACCGTTCTGCGGGCTTGCGTTCAAAATCGTTGCCGATCCGTTCGTCGGAAAACTGGCGTACGTGCGTGTGTACAGCGGTACGTTGCAAAGC
>CAKPPA010000141.1 GCA_934177025.1 uncultured Clostridia bacterium | reverse complement strand
GTGGAAAGCACCGTCAACTTCGGCTTGTCCGTATTGCCGGCCGAGTTCGCCGTGGCAGGCTTGTTTTTAATCGCATGTTTCATTTCCACGTCCATGGGCACTTCGGTAGGCACCATCACGGCATTGGCACCGATCGGCTACGGAATTTCCGTGGCAACGGGCTTTTCCGCACCGTTGTGTTTGGCGGCGGTCGTCAGCGGCGCAATGTTCGGGGACAACCTTTCCATGGTGTCGGATACGACGATTGCGGCAGTCAACACGCAGGGCTGTAACATGAAGGACAAATTCAAACAAAACTTCTTCATCGTTCTGCCGGCGGCAATTCTTTCCGTCGTGGTGTTCGTGTTGCTGACCTTAGGCAAGGACGTTACCTTAAGCACGGATTTAAGCTACAATTTTTGGAAAATCGTGCCGTATTTGTTCGTGTTGATTAGTGCCGTTGCCGGCTTAAACGTGTTTTTGGTGTTGGCAGGCGGCACGCTCAGTGCCATTGTCATCGGGCTGTGCTTGGGCGATCCTTCCATCACGTTTTTATCGATTTTAAAGGGCATCGGCGGTGGAATGGCGAGTATGTACGACATTTCGTTAATTTCGTTGGTTGTCGCCGGTGTTGTGGAAATCATCAAAGCAAACGGCGGTATCGACGCGCTGATTGCGTTAATCCGCAAATGCGTTCGCGGCAAACGCGGTGCGCAGGCAGGCATTGCGCTTTTGGTAACGCTGGTGGACTTTTTCACGGCAAACAACACGGTGGCAATCGTAATTGCCGGCCCAATCGCAAAGGACATCGCCGAGGAATTCGACATTTCGCCGAAACGCTCCGCATCCTTACTGGATATTTTCGGCTCCGTGTCGCAAGGCATCATTCCTTACGGCGCGCAACTGCTTGCGGCAGGTAGTTTCCTTTACGAAAGTACGGCAATCCAAATTTCACCGGTCAGTATCATCCCTTATTTGATTTATCCGTTTGCTATGGCAATCAGTGCCATTGTGTTCATCATCTTTTTCGGCAAGGGCAAAAAAAAGGAAACCCCTCCGACGGAACCAACCCCGTCCGTTTAACGCCCGCTCCCTTGTAAGGGCGGTATCGTGCGGCAAGGCGGTTTTACTTACGGCAAAACGCCGTCAATCGCACGAGGGCGAAAAGGTTTTTAGCGGAAAAGATATTGTCAGGAAGCAAAATTTAAAACAAAAAGGCACGCTCAAAAGTGCCTTTTTTGATTTTTACAGCAACGTGCCGACAAAAAGCGGTAACGTTACCGAAAAAGCATTACGAACGTAGCCTTTTTAAGGACGGAATCGGCGTTGCAGTCCCAAAAGGGCGGGGGCGGAAAAACTTTAAAGAGGCACGAAAAAACTTTGAGGGAATGCTCTTGCAAAAAATTGCGAAAAAAGGTACAATACGGAAAAGGAAACGGATGACAAAAAATGAAAACGGCAGTAATTACAGGGGCAAGTAGGGGCATCGGTGCCGCAACGGCACGACTCTTTGCCAAACAGGGCTACCGCGTGGCGGTAATCTATTCCACAAGCGAAGCGCAGGCGGAAAACGTTTGTCAGGAAATTCGGCTTGCGGGTGGCATTGCGGAAAAATTTTGTTGCGACGTAACGGACGGCGCGGCAGTGCGTCGCACGGCATCCAACGTACTTTACATGTTCGGCAGTGTGGACGTTTTAGTCAACAATGCAGGCATCGCACAGCAAAAATTGTTTACGAGTATCACCGAGGAAGATTGGGTTCGTATGACGGACGTGCACATGAAAGGCGCGTTTTTGTTCAGTAAAGCCTTTGTGCCGCACTTTATCGAACGGCATTGCGGCAGTATTGTCAACGTATCCTCCATTTGGGGGCAAACGGGCGGTTCCTGCGAAGTGCATTATTCGGCGGCAAAAGCGGGGCTTATCGGCTTTACGAAGGCTTTAGCGAAGGAGATGTCCCTGTCGGGCATTCGTGTGAATTGCGTTTGCCCGGGCGTCATCGACACGCAAATGAATGCCTGTTTCGATGCCGAAACACGACGTGAATTGCAAAACGACATTCCCCTCGGTCGATTCGGCACGCCGACGGAAGTTGCGGAGGCTATTTTCTATTTGGCGGAGGCAAAGTACGTCACGGGGCAAATTTTAGGGGTCAACGGCGGCTATTACGTTTAGGAAATCCGAACACCGTTTGCACGGTAGGAAAATGGCAACGAAACGGACATTTTTCACGTCGCAGTGTAGTGGCGTTGCCGGACTTGGGCGATCGCAGTAGGGAAAAACGGTTGTAAAGCCGCACGGCGGCAATGGTTACGGCAGGTGGAAAAAGGAACGGGAAGGCAACGTTTTGCCGAAAAGGGCAACGAAGTCACTTCCCGTCAAGGAATTGTGTTAAAAACGACAAACGCAAAAAAGGTTGCGTTTTCAAAGGAGTAGTATGAGAATCGCATTAATCGCACACGACAAAAAGAAGGATCAAATGATTGAATTCGCATTGCGTTATCGCGAAGTTTTAAAAAATCACGAATTGTACGCCACGGGTACGACGGGCACGTTGATTATGGGCGAAACGGGGCTAAACGTCAATCGCATGAAAAGCGGCCCGTTGGGCGGTGACCAGCAAATCGGCTCCATGGTAGCGGAAGGCAAAATCGATTTAGTCATCTTTTTGCGCGATCCGCTAACGCCGCAACCGCACGAGCCTGACGTTTCGGCGCTGTTGCGTTTGTGCGACGTGTTTTCCGTCCCGCTTGCAACGAACGGCGCAACAGCGGAAATCATTTTACGGGCATTAAAAAACGGAGATTTTGTTTTATGAAAACGGCACGCGAAATTTACGAATCGGGCGAAATGTACTTGGAAACGATTTTGCTTTTAAAAAAGAAAAACGGCGAAGTGCATTCCGTCGACGTAGCAAGCCAATTGCACTATGCCAAAAGCAGTGTTTCGCGCGGCATTCACATTTTGCAAAAAAAAGCACTCATCACGCTGGATGACGACGGAAAAATCGAATTCACGGCGGAAGGCTACGAAGTTGCGCAAAAAGTGTACGAACGTCATCGCATTTTGAC
>CAKPPA010000140.1 GCA_934177025.1 uncultured Clostridia bacterium | reverse complement strand
GATGTGCGATGCATCGATGCCCGCGCGGCGAATGGCTTCCTCCGCAACGGGGACAATCGCCAAAACGTGGTTGCGGCTAGCAATTTCTGGCACCACACCGCCGTAAAGGCGATGAATTTCAATTTGGCTGGAAATGACGTTGCTTAAAATTTCCCTGCCATTTTTTACAACCGCACAGGCGGTTTCGTCGCAGGAAGATTCCACCCCCAACACCAAGACGTCGTCGCTATGCGCCAATTTGCGGAACTTTTCCTCCGCAATCGAACGATATTCTTTCATGTTACAATGCCTTCTGCAAATAATCTTCGATAAACGGCTGCACGTTGCCGTCCATAACGTCGGTGATGTTTGGATTTTCGAATCCCGTGCGGTGATCCTTTACCAAAGTGTAAGGGCAAAACACGTAACTGCGAATTTGGCTGCCCCATTCGATTTTTTTGATGTCGCCTTTGATGGACGCTGCCTCCTCCATTTGCTCGCGCTCGCGCTTTTCGATGAGTTTGCTGCGCAACATGTTCATGGCCTGTTCGCGATTTTGAATTTGGCTTCGTTCGTTTTGGCACGCTACCACAATGCCCGTCGGCAGGTGCGTGATGCGAATGGCACTTTCCGTTTTGTTGACGTGCTGTCCGCCGGCACCGCTACTGCGATACGTGTCGATTTTTAAATCCTTTTCGTCGATTTGAACGTCCGTGTTGTTGACGATTTCCGGCATGACTTCCAACGATGCAAAGGACGTGTGACGACGCTTGTTGGCGTCGAACGGGGAAATGCGCACCAATCGATGTACGCCCTTTTCCGCCTTTAAGTAGCCGTAAGCGTTTTCGCCGGATACGGAAAAGGTAACGCTTTTAATCCCCGCTTCGTCCCCCGCAAGGAAATCCAACTCCTTTACGGTGTAGCCGCGGCGTTCGCAATAGCGCACATACATGCGGTAAAGCATACTTACCCAATCCTGACTTTCCGTGCCGCCCGCACCCGCATGCAACGTTAAAATGGCGTTGTTTGCGTCGTACTTGCCTTTTAACAGCGTGGCGATTTGCAGTTTGCCGATTTCCTCCGACAACTGCTCCGTTTCCGTCGCCGCCTCGTTTAAAAGGTCGTCCTCGTTTAAGTCCGAGCACATTTGCGTCAGTTCCTCCACACTGCGCAACCGTTCGCGCAGGCGTTCGTAAGTGCGAATTTTGTTTTCGATGCTTTTCGCTTGTTGCGCAACGCTTTGCGCAGCGGCAACGTCCTTCCAAAAATCCTCACTGTTTTGTTTTTCCGTCAGTTCGTTTAATTGTGCTTCGAGTCCCCGTAAGTCAAAGGGACTCACCTATCCCTGACATTTTGTTGTTCAAATTTTTTAATTCGTTTTTTAAATCTTCAATTTGAATCAATCGTCTCAACTCCTTTCGTCTATATTCGAGTATTTTTATTTATTTTTGCCGCAGCAATGTTTGTATTTTTTGCCGCTTCCGCATGGGCAAGGTGCATTTCGGCTAATGCCTTGAGGCTGCATCGGACGTTTTTGCTCCTCCGCCCGACGTTGCCGTTCCGGCACTTTGCGAATCGTTGCTTTTAAGCAGATTTTTACCGTGGTGTTTTTAATGTCCTGAATCGTTGCTTCGAACATTTCGAACCCTTCGTTTTTGTAGGTCATAACCGGATCGTGATTGCCGATGGCGCGTAACCCGATGCCCTTTCGCAACTGTTCCATGGCGTCGATATGCTCGATCCACCGTTCGTCCACCGTTTTTAACAAAACGTACCGTTCCGCTTCACGGAAATCCAACTCGCCCTCAAATTCCTTTAAGCGGCGATCCAAGGCTTGCTCCGACAACTCCGTTAAGCGTTCGCAAACGCCGGCGTAATCCAACGATTTCCAATCCTCGTCGAACGTCACCTCGTTTTCGGTAAGGGATTCGTACAGCACGCGGTTGACTTCGTCCACGTCCCAATCCTTTACGGGGGCGGTTACGTCGGAAAGGCGACTGAGCGTATCCTGCACGACGGAAGGAATCATTTTGCGAATGTCCTCGTGCACGTCCTCGCCTTGCAGCACTTTCATACGTTCCGCATAAATAATGTTCCGTTGCAGGTTCATAACGTCGTCGTACTGCAACACGTATTTTCGTGCGGCAAAATTTTGCGATTCGATGTTTTTTTGCGCGCGTTCGATTTGCTTTGTAATCATTTTTGCGGAAATCGGCGTGTTTTCGTCCACCCGCAGGAAACGGAAGGCACCTTGCAAACGCTCCCCGCCGAAAATCCGTGCCATGTCGTCCTCCAACGAAATGAAAAACACGCTGGAACCCGGATCCCCTTGCCGTCCCGAACGACCGCGCAACTGGTTGTCGATACGGCGGCTGTCGTGCCGCTCCGTGCCGATAATGTGTAAGCCGCCAAGCGCAATGACTTTTTGTTTTTCTTCCTCCGTTTGCGCTTTGTAGCGGTCGTAAATTTCGCGATACACCGCTTTTAACTGTGCGGTTTCCTCGTCGCCGTCCGCATAGGACGTGGCTTTTTCGATGCGTTCGTCGCTGTAGCCTTTTCGCTTCATTTCCTCTTTAGCAAGATATTCGGGGTTACCGCCCAACAAAATGTCGGTACCGCGGCCTGCCATGTTCGTGGCAATGGTGACCGCACCGAACCGCCCTGCCTGTGCTACGATTTCGGCTTCGCGTTCGTGATTTTTTGCATTCAAAACGTTGTGTTTTACTTTGCGCAAACTCAACATTTTGCTGAGTTCCTCCGACTTTTCGACCGTAATGGTACCAATCAGCATCGGTTGCCCCGTGGCGGAACGCTCCACGATGTCCTCCACAATGGCGTTGAGTTTGCCTTTGCGCGTGGAGTAAATAACGTCGTCGTAATCGACGCGAATCATCGTGCGGTTGGTCGGAATTTGCACGACGTCGAGGTTGTAAATGGAATTAAATTCCCCTTCCTCCGTTTTTGCCGTACCCGTCATACCGCTGAGTTTTTTGTAAAGACGGAAATAGTTTTGCAACGTGACGGTTGCCAGCGTTTTGTTTTCCGCCTGCACGCGCACGTTTTCCTTGGCTTCGATTGCCTGATGCAAGCCTGCGCTAAAG
>CAKPPA010000139.1 GCA_934177025.1 uncultured Clostridia bacterium | reverse complement strand
GGCTGCGGAAGCGGGCGATTTTGTCATGATGTTAGTTCCGGACGAACTTGCGGCAGATATTTACAAAAATCAAATTGCTCCTCACTTAAAGGAAGGCAACGTTTTGATGTTTGCGCACGGTTTTAACATTCACTACAATCAAATCCAACCGGCAAAAAACATCGACGTCATCATGGTCGCACCGAAAGGACCGGGGCATACGGTACGCAGTCAGTACACGGAAGGCAAAGGCGTTCCTTGTTTGGTTGCGGTGCATCAGGATTTTTCCGGTAAAGCGAAGGAGTATGCTTTGGCATACGCTTGCGGAATCGGTGCCGGCCGTGCGGGCATTTTGGAAACGACCTTCCGCGAGGAAACGGAAACGGATTTGTTCGGCGAACAGGCAGTGTTGTGCGGCGGAATTACGGAATTAATGAAGGCCGGTTTCGACACGTTGTGCGAAGCAGGTTATGCTCCGGAAATGGCATACTTTGAATGCATTCACGAAATGAAACTGATTGTTGACCTTATCAACAGCGGCGGATTTGGATTTATGCGTTACTCCATTTCCAACACGGCGGAATACGGAGATTATCGAACGGGCAAACGCTTAATCACGGAAGAAACGCGAAAGGAAATGAAAAAAGTGTTAAGCGAAATCCAAAGCGGCGAATTTGCAAGCGAATTTATTCAGGAATTTAAAGCCGGCGGGCAAGCGAAGTTTTTGACGACGCGCAGAAAGGAAGCGGAGCATCCGTTGGAAAAAGTCGGTGCGGAATTGCGCGAAATGATGTGCTGGCTGAAAAAATAATCAGGAGAAAGAACATTGAACAGCGATCGGGTTTTGAAAGGAGTGGAACGTGCGCCGAACCGCAGTTTGTTTTATGCGCTCGGCTACACGAAGGAAGAAATGAGTCGCCCGTTAATCGGGGTAGTTTCCGCCTATAGCGAAATTGTTCCGGGGCATATGAATTTGGACAAAATTACCGAGGCGGTAAAAGCAGGCATTCGGATGGCAGGCGGCACGCCGATTATGGTGCCGTCCATCGGTGTTTGCGACGGAATTGCAATGGGGCATGCCGGCATGAAGTACAGCCTTGCCAGTCGGGAACTGATTGCGGATAGCATCGAAACCATGGCAATGGCACATGCGTTCGACGGATTGGTGTTGGTGCCGAATTGCGACAAAATCGTTCCGGGAATGCTAATGGGTGCATTGCGCCTAAATTTGCCTGCCGTCGTTGTTTCCGGCGGGCCGATGCTGGCGGGTGTCGTCGGTGGAAAAGAGGTCAGCCTGTCCAAAATGTTCGAGGCCGTCGGTGCACGCAAAGCGGGGCTCATCGATGATGCGCAGCTCGAGTGCTTTGAGCAAAAATCCTGTCCCGGTTGCGGTAGCTGCGCAGGGATGTACACGGCAAACAGCATGAATTGTTTGTGCGAATCCTTAGGGATTGCACTTCCGGGCAACGGAACGATTCCTGCCGTTTACAGCGAGCGTTTGCAGTTGGCGAAATATGCCGGCATGGCAGTGATGCGTTTGGTGCGTGACGGCATAACCGCAAGGGACGTTGTCAACGAAAAAAGTATTCGAAATGCCATTGCATGCGACATGGCGTTAGGATGTTCGACCAACAGCGTGTTGCATTTGTTGGCAATCGCGCACGAAGCAAAAGTTCCGTTGAAGTTAAAAACGTTTCAGGAAATCAGCGCGCAAGTGCCGAATTTGTGCCATTTGGCACCGGCAGGGCCAACGCATATTCAGGATTTGTACTTTGCGGGCGGCGTGCAGGCGGTACTAAACGAACTGAAACGCGGCGGTTATTTAAACGAAACTTGTATCACCGTTACGGGAAAAACTATCGGCGAAAATTGCGAAAACGCAAAAATCTTAAATGCGGAAGCAATTCGTAGCATTGATGCTCCTTACAGTAAAACGGGCGGAATTGCCGTTTTGTGGGGGAACGTTGCACGGGATGGTTGCGTTGTGAAGCGTAGTGCGGTGGATTCGTCCATGTTAAAACACACGGGGCCGGCACGCGTGTTCGACAGTGAAGAGGAGGCGATTCAAGCAATTTACGGCGGAAAAATTGTGGATGGGGATGTTGTCGTCATTCGCTACGAAGGCCCGAAAGGCGGCCCGGGTATGCGCGAAATGTTGAATCCGACCAGCGCGCTTGCGGGAATGAATTTGGATAAAACCGTTGCATTGATTACGGATGGCAGGTATAGCGGTGCAAGCCGCGGTGCTTCGATCGGACACGTCAGTCCGGAAGCGGCGAGCGGCGGCGAAATCGGGCTGGTGGAGGAAGGAGATCTTATCGAAATCGACATTCCGTCCTCAAAAATCAACGTTTTGGTTTCCGAGGAAACACTGCAGGAAAGGAAACGTCGTTATGTCGAAAAAGAGCCGAACGTAAAGGAAGGTTGGCTGGAGCGTTATGCACGGTTGGTATCTTCCGCAAACGAAGGCGCGGTTTTGAAGTAAGGAAACGTGTCGCTGCGAAAAAGAAAATTCCGTAAACCGAAATCCGGTTTACTTCGGCAGCGGATATTGTTTGTGAAAAAGCGATATGTAAAAACTATCGGCAAGTAAAATCGAGCGAAAAAATTTTTCAAAAAATTGTTAAAGAGGGATTATGCAATCCCTCTTTTTTTACGGAAAAAATACCAAAACCCCTGTCAAAGTAAAAACAGGGGAATTGAAACATAGGAAACGACTAATTTTTTAAAACGCCCGAAGCAACGGCTTCCACGTAGTGCTTTGCCACGCGAGGAGTGCGTCCACCGTTTCGTAATGCAAACGCTTCGGCTCCGAGGTAAAACACGTCCGAAACAGCAATGCGGTAACGTTGCGCAAGTTTCGTAACGATTTCCAAAAATTCGTCCTTATCCGGTTTTTGAAAAGTGACGACAAGCCCGAATCGATCGGACAGACTTTTTACTTCCTGCAACGTGTCGTTTGCGTGTAAATCATCCACCATACGGTCGGCACCGTTTTCCCTTACGAGATGACGGCGGTTGCTGGTAGCATAAATCACGCAATTTTTCCCTTTTGCGGCAACGCTTCCTTCTAGCACGGCTTTCAAAGCGGAAAAATTTGCTTCGTTTTCCGCAAAA
>CAKPPA010000138.1 GCA_934177025.1 uncultured Clostridia bacterium | reverse complement strand
GATCCACACTGCACCAAATCGGTGCTTTGTCGATATGATCCTTTTTTACCCAACGCATTTCGTTTTGTGGTGGTAAAAAATACCCGATTTTGTACTTGTCGAAATTTTTCATACCTTCTCCTTTTTGTCCGATATTCGTCGAAACGGAGAAAAGGGTAAAAAAACAGTCTCCGTCTCGTGTAAGAGACGAAGACACTAATTTGACTCCGCGGTACCACTCTTATTGGCTTAAAAAGCCCTCTTAACAGTATCGGCAAATTTGCGAATACTTTCTCTGATAACGGAGAGTTCCGTCGCTGCCTACTTGTTTCGGCAGGAATCTCAGGGGCGAGTTATGGCGATGATTCGGATTGCCTTGCACCAAACGGCAACTCTCTGAACCGAAAAGGAATCGCTTTGTTCCCCGTCAACGATTTATTGCTAATACTATAGTGAAACTCCGAGATTTTGTCAAATGTTTTTAAAAAAATTTTTAGTTTGTTTTGTTTCTAAAAGGTGCGTTAAAAAATTTTATTTTCCTTTTTTTGTTTTATTTGGGAATTACTTTTTTGTGGGGGATGGAGAAACAGAATATTCGTTTTTTAAGGAATGGTCAAACAACACTACTAGGCTACGTTTTTATATAAACATGCTTTACGCAATGAAAAAATGCGCAAAACTATCGAAAAAGGTAAATAAAATGTAAAAATTTATTTGTGAAGAATTGTTGACGCGCAAAAAAGAAGTGATTATAATAATAGGAATTAATTTGAAAGAGGACCGTTATGCAACTGACAGGGGCGCAAATCTTAATGGAAGTACTGCTGGAGCAAGGGGTGGACCGTGTGTTTGGTTACCCTGGCGGCGCAGTGCTGAACATTTATGACGCATTGTACGAGTATCGAAAAAAATTAAAGCATTACCTGTTTGCACACGAGCAGGGTGCTTGCCATGCGGCGGACGGTTACGCGCGTTCTACCGGTAGGACGGGTGTTGTGTTTGCTACGAGTGGACCGGGGGCAACCAATCTTGTTACGGGCATTGCCACGGCGTATATGGACAGTGTCCCATTGGTAGCCATTACGGGGAACGTTTCCACCAACCTTTTGGGGCGGGACTCTTTTCAGGAAGTTTTCATTACCGGCATCACGATGCCGATTACAAAGCATAACTATTTGGTAAAGGACGTCAACGACTTGGCGGATACCGTGCGGGAGGCTTTTCGCATTGCCAACACGGGGCGGAAAGGGCCGGTACTCATCGACATCCCGAAAGATATCACAGTAAATTTCGGGGAGTACGTGCCGTCGACGCGTGTCGTTGTGGATAACGCCACCAAAACAAACGAGTATCTGTTGAGGCAGGCGGCGGAAAAAATCAACGAAGCAAAACGTCCGTTGTTGTATGTCGGCGGCGGTGTCCCTGCGAGCGGCGCGGAAAAAGTGTTACAGCATTTAATGGAAAAGGCGTCGATTCCGGCAGCAAACACGTTAATGGCCGTGGGGTGTTTGCCTGACGATGAAAAAAATCTCGGGCTTATCGGAATGCACGGAAAAAAAAGTGCGAACTTGGCGGCAGGTGCGGCGGACGTTATTGTTGCGGTCGGCACGCGTTTTAGCGATCGCGTGGCGTTAAACACAAGTAAATTTGCGCAAAACGCTTACAAAATTCAAATCGACATTGACCAAAGCGAACTGAATAAAAACGTCAAAGTGGATTGTCGCATTCTCGGCAATGCAAAAAGTGTGTTGACACAGTTGCTTCCGTTTGTAAACGAAACGTCCGATCGGGATTGGTTGCAACAAATTGAAAATTGGAAAAAGGGCGATTATCTTCCGAAAGAGGATAAAAGCGGCGCACTAAAACCGTATCGTTTGTTTGAAATTTTAAGCGAAACGCTTCCTGCGGATACGCTATTTACAACGGACGTCGGACAGCACCAAATGTGGGCAGCGCAGTATTTGTCCATCCGTAAAACAAGGCAGTTTTTGACAAGCGGAGGATTGGGCGCTATGGGTTACGGTTACGGTGCTGCAATCGGGGCGCAACTCGGAAATCCGGACAAGCGCGTGGTGCATATCACAAGCGACGGCTCATTGCACATGAACATGAACGAATGTTGCACTGCCGTAAGTTACGGGTTGCCGATTGTTACGGTTATTTTAAACAACGAAGTGTTAGGTATGGTGCGGCAGTGGCAAAATCTTTTTTATCAAAAACACTATTCCGCAACGGATCCGCACCGAAAAACCGATTTTGTTAAGGTTGCCGAAGGATTCGGCGCAAAGGGCTACCGTGCCACAACGGCGGAAGAATTTCAAACCGCATTGGCAAGCGCATTGCAAAACGCAGGGCCGAGTTGGATTGATTGCCGCATCGGCAAGGACGAAAAAGTGCTTCCAATGATTCCCGCCGGCGGCATTTGCGACGATACCATAGACGAGGATTTTTAAAATGGATAAAAAAATTATCAGTGCTTTGGTGGAAAATCACCCGGGGATAACTGCGCGCATTACGAGTTTGTACTTGCGGCGCGGCTACAACATCGAATCCTTTACGGGTGCGACGACGGACTACAATGATATCTCCCGTATTACAATCGTTGTGCAGGGGGACGAAGATATTTTGGAACAAATTATCGCACAAACTTCGAAGCTGGAGGAAATCAAGGAAGTAAAGGCTCTTGCGCCGGAAAACTGTTTTGTGCGCGAGTTAGTGCTGATTAAACTACAAGTATCTTCCGGACAAAAACAGGACGTGGAAAAAATCGCCGCCGCTTACGGTGCGGAATGGTTGGAGGAATCCGGCGAAATTATGATTTTGCAGTACACCGACACGCCGGAACGCATCAACGAAATTTTGCAGGATTTTTCCGCTTACAACATTGTTACCGTGTGCCGTACGGGAGTCACGGCAATCAGTAAATAAAAACACAAACAAGGAGAGATAAAATGATTAAAAAGTATTACGATGCAGATTGTAATTTGGGGTTGTTGGACGGTAAAACAGTTGCCGTCATCGGTTACGGCAGCCAAGGGCACGCGCATGCGCAAAATTTGAAGGAAAGCGGAGTTTCCGTGGTAGTAGGTTTGCGCAAAGGTTCCAAAAGTTGGCAAAAAGC
>CAKPPA010000137.1 GCA_934177025.1 uncultured Clostridia bacterium | reverse complement strand
GTAAGCACACAGTTGCACCTAGTTCCATCATCGCTTGGTTAAAATTCCCCGGTTCGGTTTTGGAAATGCATTCGTTTAACGTTTCCTGAATTTTTTTGCGAAACGATTCCTGTTTCACGTCACCATTGTCGGCACAATAGCGACAACACACGCGTAAAACGTTACCGTCGACAACCGCTTGCGGTTCGCCGAATGCGATAGAAGCAACCGCCCTTGCGGTGTAATCGCCAATGCCTTTTAGTTTTTTTAACGTTAGGAAATCGGAAGGGAATTTCCCTTGAAATTCGGTTAATATCTGTTTTGCGGCGGTTTGCATGTTTTTGACGCGGTTGTAGTAACCCAAACCTTCCCAAAGTTTTAGGAGCTTGTTTTCGTCGCATGCCGCTAGGGAAGCGACGTTCGGTAATTCGGTTAAAAAACGTAAATAGTAGTTTTTTACCGCTTCCACCCGTGTTTGTTGCAACATAATTTCCGAAACCCAAATGCAATAGGGATCGGTGGTTTTGCGCCAAGGCAAATCTCTTTTATTGTTTTGATACCAGTCCAGCAATTCCTGAACCGAAAGCATTTTTAAGTAATTTAACATATTTGAATTATAACATAAAAGTGCGCTTCGATCGAAAAAATGTTGTTGTTTTTTGAACGAAAGGCGCATAGATTTTGCAGAAGTCAATTTAATCGCATTTTTTTGCTTTATTTGCTTGAAAAGCTTTTCTTTTTTATGGTATGCTATACGAAGGCAAATTATCGGAGGAGATTAGAATGCAGTTACTCGCCAAATTGAAGGAAGCCTTATTTTCCGTTTTGCCCGTGATGGCATTGGTACTGATCCTGAATTTTACCCCGCTAGTCAATTTAACGACGCAGGAAACGCTTTATTTTATCGTTGCCTCGATTTTGTTGATTATAGCGATTGGTTTGTTCACCATGGGCGCCGATATCGCGATGACACCTATGGGCAAATACGTGGGATCGGGTTTAACAAAAAAGGGGAAAATCCCTTTGTTGCTTTTGGTTTGTTTTATACTCGGTTTGTTGGTTACGATAGCCGAACCGGATTTGCAGGTTTTGTCCCGCCAAGTTGCGGAAGTTATGAACGGAACATTGCTGATTTTGGTTGTCGGTTTGGGCGTAGGGGCGTTTTTAGTCGTTGCCGTTTGGAAAATTTTTGCAAATAAAGCATTATCCGGAATGTTAATGTTTTTTTACTTGCTGTTGTTTGCTATGGCTAGCCTTGTGGAAACCAACGGAAACGGAAACTTTATCGGTTTAATTTTTGACTCCGGCGGAGTAACGACGGGGCCGATTACCGTGCCGTTTTTCATGGCGTTGGGCTTAGGTATCGCAAACACGCTTTCCAATCGAAACAACAAGGAAAACAGTTTTGGTATGGTCGCTTTGTGTTCGGTTGGTTCGGTGCTCGGTGTTGCTGTGTTAAGTATTTTCATACAAGGGGAAATTCATTATCCGATGCCGGACCTTGAACTGAGCGGAAATGTGTTTTCGGCATTTTTTACGGCACTCCCTTCGGCACTTAAGGAAGTAGCAATCTCCTTGGGACTGCTGATTTTGTTTTTTGCCGTATGTCAATTAACCTTTTTAAAATTGCCGATGCAAAAACTGAAACAATTAACGAAAGGAATTTTGTACACGTTTTTCGGGCTGGTTTTGTTTTTGACGTCCGTGTCGTTTGCGTATATGCCGATTGGCTACAAACTCGGAATGCAACTTGCAGAGCAGGGACCGGGCTGGCTCATCGGAATCGGATTCCTAATCGGGTTTTTAGTCGTATTGGCGGAGCCTGCGATACACGTTTTAAACAAACAGGTTGAGGAAGTTACGAGCGGTTTGATTTCAAAGCGATCGATGTTGATTGCGCTTACGGTTGGCGTAGGCTTATCCATTGCGCTTTCCATGGTCAGAATTTACTTTGATTTTAGTGTGATGTATTATTTAGTGCCGGGCTACATTTTATCCTTGGGGCTGTCCTTTTTCGTGCCGTCGATTTACACGGCAATCGCATTCGACTCCGGTGGAGTTGCAAGCGGTCCGTTGACTTCCGGCTTTATCCTTCCGGTGGCAATCGGCGCATGTTTCGTTAGTCAAGGGGCGGACGCAATTTTGCGCGACGCTTTCGGCATTGTGGCAATGGTAGCCATGACACCGCTCATCACCATTCAACTGTTGGGATTCAAAGCAGTGGTAACGCAACGTTTGGGTCAAAAGATTGCTATGAACCGCATTTTAAGCGAAGCGGACGATCAGATTATCGATTTCGGGAGGAATTAAAATGGGGATGGAAAAGAAAAATCGGATGATCCGTTCCGGAAGAGAAAAAAAGAAGTCTGTTCTGGCGGAAAAGGTAAAGGAAACAGTTGCTTTAAAAAAATTAAAACTCCTAGTTACCATTGTTAATCACGGCAAATGGAACATTTACGTCGACATTTTGGAACAGTATCGATCGAACTTTCAAATGATTTTGTTAGGGCATGGCACTGCAGGAACGGAAATGATGAAAATGCTGGGGTTGGACAGTGTGGACAAGGACGTGATTTTGAGTGTGGTCACGGAGGATATGGTTCCCGAAGCACTTGAAAAATTGGACGAAAAGTTCCAAACGGTAAAAAACGGCGACGGCATAGCCTTTACGATTCCGTTTACGGGGCTTATCGGTGTGGCGTTATATCAGTTTTTATCCGATGACAGAACGGTAAAAGGAGGAAAGAATGGAAAATAAATTTGAATTGATTTTTGCGGTAGTAAATTCCGGCTTCGAGGACGAAGCAATGAAACTTGCACGGAATTGCGGTGTTACGGGTGGCACGATGATTAATGCACGCGGAACCGCAAAGTTGGAATCCGAAAACTTTTTCCATATTGCAGTACATCCGGAAAAAACGATTTTAATGATGATTGCAAATTATTAGTATAATGACTAAACCAAGTATTAACATTTGCTTCTAAATCAGCAATACCACTAAATCCATATTTTTTATTAAAGCTATCCCTATCTTCTGTTGTTAGACCTCTAATTGCATTTATCATATCAGTTGTATCTTTAGCCTTACCCTCTGAAAGCTTATGTAATTCTTCCACTAATGATTGATTAATACCATTATT